>NZ_CAJUPA010000004.1 GCF_910588395.1 uncultured Faecalibaculum sp.
TTTACCACTGTTTTCATCTATGGCGGGTGGCTGGCTCAGCCATGAAATTTCGTATCCTGGCGCTGCAGCCCGGATGCCGGATTTTCCCGCCACGCAGCAAAACCCGGTCTGCCAGAGACCGGGTCGCAAAGACGAAGAAGCGCTGTGAAGTCAGAGTTTATTCGTGCAGATTGTCATACTGCTCTTCCAGTACGTGGCGGAAGTTGAATTCTTCCTTCTCCTGGTAGCCGATGCTCCAGAGAAGATCGATGTCTTCATGATTGAAGAGATACAGCCGGTCGCTGCGGATCATCCCCTCCGGCCAGAGAACGCCGGCGTAGTCGTAGAGAAGGTCATCCCCGCCACGCTGAATCCGGCCGACGATCATCAGCCGCTTTGTTCCCTCTTTCATGGTGACCACGCTGCCAAGAGGCAGCCATTCCGGTGCTTTGCTCATAGAGTCCTTTCTTTTCTGCTGTTCTGCAGTTTCTTCAATGGTTGTGTGTTCCGGCTCAGTAGCTGACTTTCAGTCTGAATCCGGTACCGGCAATGAAGCCCAGCTTGCTGCCAAATTCCCATTCCCGGTTTTTGTGCCGGTAGGACATGGACGCCTCGCAGCTGCCGATGGAACCTTCTCCGGTCAGGGTGATGGTGGCGCCGAACAGCGAGAATGCCAGGGAGCATTCCCCCCGGAAAGCCGCAGCCCCCACCGCCAGGTCCAGGCTCTGCTCCTGCGCGGAGAGCACAGCCTCCGCTTTGGCGTACAGCGCCCCGGCTTCCCCCTTGAGATTCAGTGCCGCCGAAGCGGAACGGCCGGCAAATACCTTGTAATTGCCCGCGAAGGACGCGGCGCTCAGGGAGGCTTCGGCCTGCAGTTCTGCAGACGGGACCTTCTTTTTCTGTTTGTCCCAGAGCTGAATGGCCGCTTTTCCCGAGGCTTTGAATTTCACCAGATCCACCTGGGTATCCAGCTGGTGATGCTGGCCGGTCTGCAGCCAGTGTCCCTGGGCCACGGCAGTGGATACGCTGCCTGTCAGTGTGGTTTTGACCGGTCTCTGTTTGAGCTGCTGTCCCAGGTTCCAGACTTCGCTGTGACTGGTATGCAGTCTGCCCGGTTTCCAGGGCGAAGAGATCGCGGCAAGTGTCGATTCTGTCCAGTCCGCCCGGGAAGCTGTATCTTCAAACCACAGAGCCAGCCGGTCCAGACTGGCCTGTACTGCCAGATGTGTATCCAGGGCGGTGTTTCCGCTGAAGGATCCCTGCCGCAGCGCCCGGATCCGGGCAGCGAAGCCTCTCAGGGCATCAGTGTCGGTCCTCATTCTGTTCCAGTGCCGCCAGGATCACTCTGGCCTGGGACTGCATCAGGGAGATGCGGCTTGCCACCTTCTGCCGCTCCTGTTCGCTGAGTCCTTCGGGAAGCGTGTTTTTCAGTCCCTGCAGCCGGGAAATCAGATCTGTGTAATAGCTGCGGCTGTTCATGCGCTCATGGCTGCAGCCAGCATCTGTTCTGTATCCTGATAGGAAGCCGCAGTCTGATCAAGATACAAAGTGAAGGCTTCTGCGGTCTGGCAGTAGTTTTCATACAGCGGAATCAGCGTTTCATATTCGCTGACAAATGCCCGGCTGGCGGGAGAACTCCAGGCAGAATCCATGGACCGGATCCTGGCCGTCACAGCCGAAAACAGAGAACGCATGTCACTGAGCTGGTTTTTCATTGCGGCAGAGCGGGCTGCCAGTTCCTGACTGGAAATCTGAATCATAAAAGCCTCGCTGCCTGCGCTGCCCGGTCCTGCTGCAGCTGCTGATATGTTCTGGCTGTCTGTGTGAGCATTTCACCATACTGATTCATGATTTCCGTCAGCCGGATCAGATGCGGCTGCAGGCTTCTGGCCTGAGAGATGAACGTCTGTGCATCTTCTCCCTGCCAGATATCCGCAGTCTGTTCCATGGTTCCGGTCAGCTGCCGGATGCGGGACTGGCAGTTCTGAGACTGCTGCTGAAGGTTCTGTCCTTCCTGAAGAATGTGATCATAATCCGCTTTGATAAGCATGTTCCAGTTTCCTTTCTTTTCTTTCATTCAATAAGGGCCGCGAGCCTGGCTGCAAAAGGCAGGTTCAGCTCACGGACACTGCAGGCCGGATCCAGAATCCGTCTGGTCTCCAGATCCAGCAGCCAGGTGATGCCCATGGCTGACAAGGGCAGTCCGGGACTGATCCAGAGCTGCAGCTGACTGCCGTCCAGAGCATCTGTCAAAAGGAGCAGCCAGTCATCCTGCATGGATCAGCGGCTC
Organism: uncultured Faecalibaculum sp.; assembly: GCF_910588395.1. Taxonomy (GTDB): domain Bacteria; phylum Bacillota_I; class Bacilli_A; order Erysipelotrichales; family Erysipelotrichaceae; genus Faecalibaculum. The sequence goes on from NZ_CAJUPA010000004.1 coordinate 2,270, forward strand.
CAGTCCTGTCATGATTCCCCGGCAGCAAAGCAGCCAGGTCTCCGGTACAGAGGGAAGTCCCAGTTTCCAGGCCTGGGATTTCCATCCGCCGGTATAGAGAACAGTGCCCGTCTGCTTCTGCAGCTGCGTCGCACAGGACACAGGCCAGTCCGGGCGCCACTGATGCAGACGCTCCGCCATCTCTTCCGCCTGTTCTCCCAGTATGCACAGCGGACTTCCATCCCAGAACACGGGTCTGTTTTCGCTGATGCCGAGAACCGGTGTTTCGAACACAGCCGTCCAGTCCAGGGCCATGGCGAAATCCGGCAGCTGTGCCACGGGCTGCGCAGGCAGTGCAGTCTGCATCCACAGCGGCTGATTTCCCTCCTGCAGCAGACCGGTCGGAAAGGGACAGTCATGGCGGAATGACCCGAAGGCACAGAGACTGGCAGCAGATCCGAAGACCAGCGTTGCCCGGGATGCCACGATGGAGGCAGCGGGTTTTGTCTGAATCAGAAACACCCGGATATCCGGCAGCAGCCAGGGACCCGGATCCTGGTCCAGAAGCGCCACCGTTCTGATTCCATCCATGTGCAATGCAAACCAGGCACTGCCGGCTGTGGGCAGGATCAGACCCGGATAAATGCCCTGCAGAGCCTCCAGAACCTGCCGGCTGTGCTCCGGCGCCAGAATACGCGTCAGCGTGCCAGGGAGCGGATCCAGGATCCACAGTCTGGCTTCTTCCGGATTCAGCACCTGAGCCAGGCCGGGATCCTGAAACGGACCGGGTCGGCCCGGCAGCAGCCTGCTGCAGGGACTGCGTCCGGCTGCTGCCTTTTGAAGTGCCTGTTCCATCCAGGTCTCTGCCTGGATTTCCCGCAGGATGGTTCCATGGGAATTTCTCAGGCAGCCGCCTGCATGCAGCGGCCGTCTGGCATACAGTGCCTGAAACCGGGTCTGTCCGAACCACCCGTCTCCAGCCCCTCTGAGCCTGGCTGCCCGGTCATCCTGAAGCACTTCCTGGCTTTCATACCGGTCCCGGACCCGAAAACACAGGACATACCCGGTATTGGCCAGAATCTGTGCATCCACGATTCCCTGAGGGCGCTGGGTGGACAGAAGCAGACAGATGCCCAGGGACCGTCCCACCCTGGCCAGCGACTGCAGAAAGGCCAGCCGGGCAGGATACTGTTCCCGGATCTGGGCAAATTCATCTGCGACCACCAGCAGCAGCGGCATGGGTTCGGACTCCAGCCGGCTCAGAGTGAGAAAATCCGGTGTTTCCAGGGGATGTCTCTCCTGAAAAGCCTGCATCCGTCTCTCCCGGTGTTTCAGCTCTGCTTCCAGCGCCCTCTGCAGCAGCGCCATTCCCTCTTCATCCAGATCCGTGAGAACACCGGCACAATGGGGCATGGAAGCAAAGGGTGCGGCAAAGGCACCGCCTTTGGAATCCAGAATCAGAAACTGAAAGTGCTCCGGATCATTCACCAGCATCAGCTGACAGAGCAGTGTGGCCATGGCTTCCGATTTGCCGCTGCCGGTGGTCCCGGCCACCAGTCCATGGGGGCCATCCGTCACCAGGTCCAGGGACACGTCATTGCCTGTTTCACTGTGACCGATGAGAACCCGGTACTGTGGCCCCTGTCCGGTTTGCAGAGTTTTCTGTCTGACAGGGCCTGGCAAAAACGCCAGATGCTGCAGCTTTTCCAGGCTGCAGGGCAGGCCGGGATCATCCTGAATCAATGTGCCATACACCTTCAGACCAGGCAGGGCGTGCCGCACCCGCTGCCGGTTGTGCCAGAGATGGGGCCATTCTCCCTCCACAGCCGGATCAGCACCCCATTTCACCTGTTCCGGGTCCTGGCTCCACACCGTCATGGCAAACAGGGAAGCCCGGTTGCCGGTGACTGTTCCTTCCATGTCCTCAAACCGCAGCCGGCGGACAGGAACCAGTGCCTCTTTCACCACCATCTGCACCTCCCGGAACAGAGGCTGCTGCCGGTGACGCCAGGAAAACTGCGGTACCTCCAGTGTCAGAAACCCGGAGGTCTCCTCCCAGCCAGCAGGCACCGGCAGTCCGCTTTGATACAGAACGGGGTCCAGTCTCTGCCACAGAACAGCCAGCTGTTCCTGCTGCTGTTCCATACTGCTGCGCAGCTGCCGGATCTGATCCCGCAGACCTGTCAGATACTGGCGGTAGGCCTCTTCTTTCCCCCGGATTTCCTTCATGGCCTGCTTCCAGGTGACATGCCTGGAAATCAGTCCGTAAATCAGGAAACTGGCCGCCATCGCCAGTGACATGATCAGGCTGGTGTTCACTGATTCCGGTGAGCTTCTGCCGGCTGCCTGCAGAGCCGCAGCGGAGAGGAGGGAGCCAGCACTCATGAGCAGGCTGGAGCCGCAGGAAAGAAACAGGTTCTGACGGACCGGCATCTCCTGCAGAACCCAGGACTCCAGAACGAGTTTCTCAGGTTCCGCTTTCTGAAATCCGGCAGGCAGCTGATGCCGGCTGCCGGCGTCAGCGGACTGCGGCTTCCGACAGTCTGCAAGGGGCGCAGGCGGCGGCCCATGCTGGCGGAAGCCGCAGATGAAGAAGGAGTCCATCCAGAGAAGACTGCAGCCGGCGCACTGTATCCGGTCCAGAGGATTCAGCTTCTGACGGCCCCGAACCCGGCACCCATTGATGTACGTGCCGTTGGCAGAGCCGAGATCTTCCAGCTCATATCTTTCACCATCCTGTATCAGACGGAAATGCCGGGCGGAAAGAGCCGGATCCGGGACATCCAGCAGATCTCTGCCAAAGACCAGATTGTCTCTGGCCACCAGCAGACTCATGGATGCAGCCTCCGGTTCCTTCCAGGCGCAGAAGACCATGTTTTTCCAGGTGCGGCTCTGTCCCAAAGACATGGTCTGCATTCCCTCCGGCAGCCGGGCCTGAAGCCTGCCTTCCGTTTCCGGATACCGCTGGCGGCTCAGATGATCCGGTGTGAAGCAGAGCAGTTCAGCCATGACGCCTGCGCCGCAGCCAGATCACCGGTGCCAGCAACGCCGGCCACAGCGCCAGCCAGCCGCCTGTGTTCCGGCCTGCAATCTGCTGCTCGATCACCTTGCCGGAGGCTGTAAGCGCCCGGACCTGCTGCCCGGCATACGCCCTGGTGACTTCAATCACGCTGCCTTCCTGCCGCTGCTGCACAGGGACTGTCTGACCGTTCACCTGGGCTGACAGGACTGGCTCCGGTCCAGGGAGAATCAGCTGCACCCGCTGGCCGTCCTCCACCACTGTGAACCGGGAGGGAACAGCGGGTTGCTGATCCTGCATCACTTTCAGCCCCTCCTGCGGATTCCAGCTGAACAGACGGCTGCCCGCCCGGACCTGTACCGGCTCACTGCCGGTTCTGCCTGCTGCGGCTGCCAGCGCTCCTGACAGATCCGCTGCGGGGCCTGCAGTTTCCGCCATAGTGGGAGACTCTGTCAGGCGGGATGTCTGGAGTGTGCTGGCCGGTTCTGTCTGCCGTTCCTTGTCCAGGATGGAAGCAGCCTCCACAGAAGGACCAGCCTGGACCACTGGCTGTTTCACCAGCCCAACAAGCCAGGATCCCGCTTCCGGCGCCAGCAGCAATGTGCCCGTCTGTACCGGAACTGCTTCCGGAACAGAGGGTACTGTGATTTCCGGCTGCTGCTGATCGGCATTGACCGGTTCTCCGGAAGGAAACAATGTATCCGGCAGCCGGATGCAGCCTGTAGCAGATCCCTCCGGTTTCTCCAAAGGCAGTGCAGGCTGTTCTGCATCCGGCGTCACGGGCTTTTCCGGTTCTGCAGCAGGCTGCTTGTCTGGCTCTGTTCCCTCTTCTTCTCCGGCATTGTCCGGCCCTGCATCCTCCGGTACGTCCACTGTGGAGTCTCCGTTCTCCGGATCTGTCCCGGCATCCTCCACTTCCGGTCCCGCTTCCGGCTCCTCCCGGTTTTCATCTCCAGCAGATTCCTTATCTGTCTGCCCACCGGCGTCCGAAACCGGGTTGTCCGGCTCCCTGTCTCCTGCAGAATCCGTCATGAGTTCCTGCTTCTCATCCGGTTCGGCCGGCTCATTTCCGGATGCACCGGTATCCGGGACAGTCTGATTCGCCCCCGGTTCGTCCGGCTCACCCTCTCCGGCATCTGTGCCTGCCGCATCCTTCGCTGCTGTCTCTTTCTCATCTGACGATCCGATCCGGCTGCCATCATCTCCGCCGGTTTCATGCCTCTCTTCACACAGACTGTGATCCCTGTTTTCTTTCCCGTTTTTTCCATTCTCCGGAAGCAAGATTCTGAACCCGCCCTCCGAAGTCTTCACCAGCACCCAGCCAGGACCGTTCAGAACCGTCTCCTGACCAGCTGCCTGCTCTTCTCTGATTTCAGCGCTCTGTACCGGCTGAATCATGCATTCCTGCATCTGTTTTCTCCTTCCATTCCATCAGCAAAGCCACATCCTCTCCGAACCGCTGTGCCCAGTCCGGCGGGAGCTCCAGATCGATTCCCTGCATCTTCATGCGCAGAGCATAAGCCGCCACCTGCCGGGCCTCCTGCCCGGTGGTGATCTCTTCACAGAATTCTTCAAATGACTGGTCATCCACCCCCTGATCCAGCTCCTCCAGCAGCCCTGTCCGCTGCGCCAGCGGCAGAGATTTATCCAGGAGAGCTGCCTGCGCCAGATTTCCCGTTCCCGCCTCCCCCGCTGCCGGCAGACAGAGTCCGGCCGCGAAGACAGACACTGTGACAAACCAGAACAGAGGCAGCCAGGAGAATCCCGGAAAATCAGACAGATCTCTGCGCCTGGCAGGATCTTTTCGCAGGCACCCCAGCCGCCGGAGCGGATAGAGATGCCAGCGGGCTGCCAGCCTGGCCCAGCACCAGGCGTCTGCTGCCGGTGTCTTTTCTGCATCCGTTGCCAGCTCCGGCGCCATCATCTCCTGCGTTGCGAAAAAGCACTGACGGCTCCCGGTCTCCAGGATCCCGTCGTAGTCAATCAGCACCAGCCGGTTTCCATCCAGAATCAGATGGTCTTCCTTCAGATCCAGATACAGATATCCCAGCGAATGGATCCGGCACAGGATCCGCCGCAGTTCGTCCAGTATCTCAATCCGCTGTCTCCTGGAAGCGGCAGCAGCCGGCGCCCCCTGTATGTATTCCTCCACCAGAATCCGCTCATCCTTCGTCTCCAGACACTCATAGACACACGGGGCATTGCGTCCCTGCAGCTTCAGAAGCAGATCCGCTTCCCTGGCAAACTGCCGGCACGCCAGCGGATCACTCCGCGAAACCCGGCGGAGAATCACCAGCCGGTCCGTCATCACATCCCTGGCCAGCTGCGTGCACGTCAGATTGCAGCCAAGAACCCGGATAACCCGGTAGCGGCTCATTGCTCAAACCGCAGCACCCGGGAACCCAGCCGCAGCTCCATGCCATTTTTCAGGCGCATCCGCCGCCGGACCTGTTTGTCCTGCAGCCATGTTCCGTTGGAAGACTTCAGATCCTGCACATAGAACCGCTCCTGGTCACAGGTGATCCGGGCATGCAGTGCGGATACACTTTCATCCGGGATCCGGATATCCGCCTGAATCCCCCGCCCGATGGTCATCGTCTCGAACCGGAGTTCATACACCGTGCCCTGATCCACCAGCACCGCCTGTTTCTGCGGCAGCGCCAGCAGCACCTGGGTGCGCTCACTGGTTTGGGGCTCTTCAGAGCCACGGACAGGCAGCGGCGGCATGCTGCTGTATTCAATCACCGGCACGATCACTTCTTCCCTTGTCCGGAAAGGTTCTCTGGGCCTGACAGGAAGAAACGGAAAGCGGCGGGGATGAAACACGTTCTCCAGCTCCCGCAGCCCCTGTATCACCGTCGGCAGTGAAAACTGTTCATCTCCCAGCGCCATCTGCAGCCACCCCGGGATCTCATAATCTGTGCCCGTCCGGAACGCCTGCCGCAATGAATCCACAAAAGACCGCATTTCTTCCCGCTGCAGCAGCCAGGCATCGGTTTTCAGCGGCAGCACCGCAAAACGGAATCCGTCTCCTCTTGGCGTGCAGAACACCGCCGAGATATCCAGATACACCGGCTTGGCCCGGGCTGTGCTCACGGCTTTCTCCAGGAGCCCCTCCAGAAACCCATATCCCTCCTGCCTGCCGAAACAGTACTGTTTCATAAACGAGCCAATATCGCTGAATCCAGCCACGTCGTATTCCAGCTCCACAGGCATAGCCGAGACAACCCGGCAAACCAGACAGCCCGGATCGCAGGCAGCCTGCGGCAGGATGGATTCATCAAACATCTGCGGGTCATTGATACGGATCCTCAGCTTTCCTGCATCCCGGCTCAGAACCGTTACATGATCTTTCATTGGACCTCCTTTCCATGGGGCGTAATTGTTATATTCGCTGTTTTTCCGGAAATTTGCTGAAATTCGCCAAAAAAAAGTCTATTTTTAAGATGTGTGTAAGATTTTGACGCTTTTTGTGCTCTGGACACCGGCGTTTTTTCTGGATCCGGTCCATCAGAATATCACCGGTCTGCAAAGCCGCTGCCTCTGGCTGTACCTGCTCTGGGGCTGTACAGTCCTGGTCCTGCTGATGCGGCGCTTGGCGCCTGGGCCGTGGCTCTGGCTGCTGGGAGCGGGGTTTCTCATTCCCTGGCGTTTGCAGGGCCCGGGCTGGATGAACGATCTTCACGTCTGGCTGCAGATTGCCGGCATCACGCTGCTGTCTGTCAGCCAGATGCGTCTGCTGGTTTATACAGGCGAAAAAAAAGCCAGGATGTATTTCCTGGTTCTGGGGATTTCCTTTGCCGTGATGGGTGTCTGCTCCCATGTCAGTGGCCTGGCCGAAATGATCTGGGCTTCCGGCATTCTCCTTCTGATCCCTGTCAGACAGGTGCAGACCGGAAAAAAGCAACATGCAGAAACCCGCAGCAGAAAATTCTGACTGCGGGTTTTTCTGCCTGTATTTTTCGAAGCTTGATGGTGCAGAAACAGAAAATACCGTGCAGAGACAGCACACCATCTCTGCACGGTATCAGTCACTGCACCTGTGCGTTATCATCTGCGGGACAGGGAAGCGAAGCCTGCAGCTCCTCCTGTTCCTGGACCACATTCAACTGTTCGATTTTTTCCAGATAATCCCTGGCGTTCTGCACGAAATACAGCTTTCCTCCGGTCTGTACAACCTGATTGAAGTACATCGCTGCCAGGCTGTAGTCCTGCTGAACGAAGGAAATCAGCCCGATGTAGTAATCCGCATCCGCCTTCTGGAACGGGAAAACCGCTGTTTTCAGACTCTGCAGGAAGTAGCGTTTGCATTCGCTGAAATCCCCGTTCATAAGATCCAGACGGTTCTTGATGGAATTCAGTTCCTCGCTGCGGATCATGACGCCGGTGTGTCCGAAGTTGAGGCGCACTTTCTGCGCTTCTTCGTAACTGCGCTCCAGTCCCGACTCATCCTTGAGCAGATAATACACATAGGACATGAGAGACCAGTAGGTCAGCACACTGGCTGCATCCTTGCGGGGATAGGTAATGAGCACATCCTGCGCAAGCTGCGGATCATTGAGATAAATGAGACACTGTGCCATGAGCGCCTGATTCGTCAGACGGATTTTTCCGTTTCTCGTGGAATAATACACGATGGCTGAAATGCACGCTTCCGGATCACACTGCTCGTACAGCAGTTTGGTGATGGGAATCATGCAGCTTGCCCGGTATCTGGCAATGTAGTTGAAAATCAGCATGTATGCCATGATTGCCAGCATCATGAGCAGAATGTTGTTCACAAAAAAGAGCACACACATCACAGCCACGATTCCCAGGGCGTAAATCCAGGCCGCTCTGGAGGCATTGTGGCGGCATTCTTCGGCCATGGGTCTGTACTGCGGATCCAGTTTGTGATGCAGTTCATAAATCCGCACCAGTTCCGCATCCCCGGTGATACGGGCTTTGCGGAAAGCCGCATCCCGCCCGGTTTTCAGCTGAACGATGCCCACGATGCTCAGAACTGCCATGGGAATCACCAGTGCGGAACCGATCAGCACCAGATAGGAAGGCATCAGAAACAGGAAAAGATAGATGAAGAGCGGTGAAATCTGGAACTGCGTCATCAGCAGCTGCCCGATCAGGATGATATTCGCAATGCCGGCCACCACCAGTCCTCCGGAAGCGCACATGGCAATTTTGTTCCCCTGTGCATACGCTGCGACTTCCGGCGGCAGAAATTCCAGAGTGGCGTAGGATGGATCGGCATAAAGCACGATGCCAACCAGCAGGGCACCGCAGACAAAGGCCAGTGCCAGTGTGATCAGCTGCGTTTTGCAGCGGTATTTCCACATACTCGGCTTATTCCTCCTTCTGCTTCGCAATGATTCGGGCAGGCATTCCCACGGCAGTTGCCCGGGCAGGCACATCCTGCAGGACAACTGCATTGGCTCCCACCTTGCTGGATTCACCCAGCGTAATGTTGCCAAGGACCTTGGCACCGGAGCCTACATAGGCTCCTTTTTTCAGAGTCGGATGTCGCTTCACATCGGTTGTACCCACACCGCCCAGCGTCACACCGTGATAGAGCTGACAGTCATCTTCCACGATGGCGGTTTCTCCGATCACCACACCCATTCCATGGTCGATCACCAGTCCTTTTCCAATGGTGGCGCCGGGATGAATCTCAATGCCGGTTTTGCGGCGTGCACGGTTGCTCACCCATCTTGCCAGGAACCGGTGGTCTTTTTTCCAGAGCTTGTTGGCAATGCGGTATGAGCGCAGGGCTTTGATATGCGGATACAGCAGCAGGACTTCCCAGGGCGACTTGGCAGCCGGATCCAGGTCCATCGTGCGTTTCACATTGTATGTTTCAGCGTCAATGAATTCTCGGATTGACATGAATAAATCTTACGTTTTTTATACACCAAACTCAAGAAGTAAATCCCGGCTTACTCCCTTCACACAGCCATCCCACAAACCGGCGGCATGTGTATTGCATGATCTCCGAAAACTCTTTGCATCACAAAAAGGATAAACTGCTTATGCGGTTCGCAGAAGGAGCTTCCACGCTTTCCTGTTTCGGCTTTCTGCCCGGATCCTTCCCGCTGCAGATTTCTGATCTGCCTTTGTGCACCCGATGGTGATCCAGATGAAGCAGGAAAATCCGATAAACCTGGGTCCGATAAACCTGTAGATAAAACTGAAAATAAGGGGTTGCATGCAACTGAATAATCAGGTATTATAAACAGGCATTCGGTGCTTCGGAACGACCGAAACGGATGCAGAAAATCACTGGAGAGTTGTCCGAGCGGTTTAAGGTGCAGTCTTGGAAAGGCTGTGTAGTCGAAAGGCTACCAAGAGTTCGAATCTCTTACTCTCCGCCAGTGAAAATTCACTCCCTTTTTCCAAAGGGAGTTTTTTTGCTGTTTCTGATCCTGTTTCAGTACAATTCCCACCCTGCCTGCCCTCATCCAGCGGCAATCCCGCCTTTCTCCTCCTTTGGACAGTCAGATCCCGCATTCTGATTCATGCATCTTCAGCGAAAAACCCGACAGACAGCGGGATACTGTAGGAAAGCCGGCATACCGGCAGATCGAATGTTCTGCATTCTGTCTGAACAGGAGGAAACATGAAACATCAGTCAACACCCCAGATTCTTCTGGGTCCTGATTCTCTGCAGCAGCTCCCTGCTCTGCTGGAAGGCCACAAGGTCCTTCTCGTCCATGCCCACCGCCCTGTGGAAGATGGCCTGCTGGAGCAGGTCAGAGTACTGCTCACCAGCCATCATATTCAGCATGAAAACCTGGGTCAGATTCTTCCCAATCCCAAATACAGATCGGTGAAACGCGGCATTCGCCACTGCCGCAGGACTGACTGCGATTTTATCCTGTCTCTGGGTGGAGGCAGCACCCTGCAGTGTGCCCGGGGCATTGCCCTGGGAATCCGGTTCAAAGGCGACATCCGGTCATTCTGGACCGGCAAATCCAGACCCGGAAAAGCGCTGCCGGTTGCCTGTGTTCTCACCAACCCTGCCACCGGCGATGAACTGACAGACGCCTGCACGCTGGTGCTGAAAGGAAAGCAGCGGACCATACACGCCCCGCAGGCCGCATGCCGGTTCGCCATTCTGGATCCCAGACTGTCCATCCTTCCCTGGTATCCCACCATGAATCAGGGATTTGCCCTGTATGTCCGCGCTTTTGCTGCCGCGCTGAGTTCCCGGGAACCGGACCTGACAGCCTGTGTGGATGTCATGAAACGGGTCCTGGAATGCATCCGGTCCCTGTCCACAGACCTTTCGGATCTGGAAGCCCGTTCCGCTCTCTTTGAAGCCGGTGTCCTCAGCCACAAGCTCAAATCCACCGATCCCACAGGTTTCATCCAGCTTGCACAGGATCTGGCCTTTGCCTGCTCCCTGCCGGAAGGAACCGCTCTGTCTTCCCTGTTCCCTGCCTGGCTGCACAGTCTGGCCAGAACAGACAATGAACGCCTTGAAACCATTGCCAGACTCGTCTATGGCAATGGAACAGATCTGCTGACACAGACCAGTCAGCTGCTGGGCGACATGAAACTTGCCGGTTCCCTGCCGGAAGCCGGCCTGTCTCTTTCCCGCAAGGAGCTGAAATCCTTCACGGACAGCAGGTACCTGCAGAAAATCCTTCTGGCCGCAAACAAATGACCCGACCCAGGCAAGCCGGACACCCGCCATCACAGACGGATGTCCGGCTTTTTCCTGTACCCGTGAATGCCCTGGCAGTTTGTCCTCCATCGGCACCGGGGTATCCCTGACTGCCGGTACACACCCCAAAAAAAACCACCCTTCCGGATGGAAAGATGGTCTTCGTGTCAGTGAAAGGATCAGGCTTTCTGTGTTTCCTGAAATTTCTCGATCAGTTCCTTCTGCTCGTCGGTCAGTGTCTTTGGCAGGGTGACTTTGATTGTCACATACTCATCGCCGGTGGCTTTGGAAGTGACAATTCCCTTGCCCTTCAGACGGAATTTCTGACCGGGCTGCGTGCCGGCCGGAATCTTCAGGGATACCGATCCATCCAGAGTCGGTACATCCACTTCCGTTCCCAGGATTGCCTCGGTAAAGCCGACGGATACCGTTGTCAGGATGTTCATATCCTCCCGTGTGAATGTCGGGTTGGAGAGAATGTTCACTTTCAGCAGCAGGTCCCCGGCAGGTCCGCCGTTGTAACCGGGACCGCCTTTGCCGGCAAGCCGGATTTTCTGACCTTCCTTGATGCCGGCAGGAATGTTGATGTCATAGGTGACGCGTTCGCTCTGTCCATTGGCGCCTGTCATCATAAAGGATACGGTTTCGCTGCCGCCCTTGACCGCTTTCATGAAGTCAATGCTGATATCCGCGTTCAGATCCTGACCCTTCTCCGGCTGTGGCTGGTACTGGTCATAGAAAGAACCGTAATCTCCGAAGCCCTGGGTTCTGGCACCGCCCCTGCCCCCGCCGGAGAACATGTTGCCGAAAATATCATCAAATCCGAAGGGCCATTCCTGTCCGGGGCCGAAGGCGCCGCCTCCCTGGCTGCCCCAGGAATACTTGTAGCTGTTCAGAACATCTTCGTTGAAGTCCGCCTCAATGGCTTTCTCTCCATACTCGTCGTACAGCTTCCGTTTCTTGTCATCTGTCAGGATATCATGCGCCTTGTTGATTTCCTTCATCTGCGCTGTGGTATCCTTGCCCGGGTTCAGATCCGGGTGATACTTCTTTGCCAGCTTTTTGTACGCTGATTTGATTTCCTTCTTGTCCGCCGTTTCCGGCACACCGAGAATGTCATATAACTTTTTGGCCATGAATGCCTCGCTTTCTTTGTGAATCTGTTCCTTCAGACTGTGTCTGCCGGTCTGGACTGCGCAGCCGGCTGTCAGCTGGCTACTGCCTCGGACAGGGCCTTTCCAATGGAATCACGGATCACCAGATCTGCCCGGTCATCGTAAGGCGTTGCATCCCGGTTGATCAGCACCAGGTGTCTGCCCCGGAAATACTGAAGCAGTCCTGCCGCCGGATAAACCACCAGACTGGTTCCGCCCACGATCAGGGTGTCGCAGTGACTGATTTCATGAATGGCTTTGGCAAGAACGGTCTGATCCAGCCCTTCCTCGTACAGAACCACATCCGGCTTGATGACGCTCTGATCCAGCTCGCAGCGGGGGATCCCGTCTTTGTCACGGAGCTTCAGCACATCTTCCAGGCCATAAAACTTCCCGCATTCCATGCAGTAGTTTCTCAGGACACTGCCATGAAGCTCCAGCACATTCACGCTGCCTGCTTTCTGATGCAGCCCGTCGATGTTCTGAGTGATCACAGCCGACAGCTTGCCTTCCTGTTCCAGTTGGGCCAGGGCTTTGTGTGCCGGATTGGGCACGGCATCCAGGGCAATCATCCTGTCAAAGTAGAACTGATAGAACTCTCTGGGATGGCTGTCGAAAAAGCTTCTGGACAGCATCACCTCCGGCGGCCAGGGATACTGATTCTTCTGATTGTACAGTCCATCCTGGCTCCTGAAATCCGGGATGTTGCTTTCCGTGCTCACACCGGCTCCGCCGAAAAACACGATTCGGTCCGAGTCCCGGATGATTTGACGAAGTCTTTCGATTTCGTTCATATGGTCTCCTTCTTTCCTCTTCTGTCTGCAACAGAGAGAAGAGGCGGTCGCCCGCCTCTGTTGTCTATTTCTCTTCTCCGGTTTTCTCCACACGGATATCGTAGTGATCGTCCCGGACATCGATCTTGATCACGGCATCTTTGAGGGCGCCTTCCGCAATCATCTTCTTGGCGATCGCCGTTTCGATGTTTCTCTGGATATAGCGCTTCATGGGCCGTGCACCGAATACAGGATCCACACCGTTCTCGGCGATCTTGTCATAAACCGCATCCGTGCATTCCAGCCGGATATCCTTTTCATTGAGACGGTGTTCCAGCTCGCCCATGAACTTCCGGGCGATGCGGGCAAATGCCGCTTCACCCAGGGCGTTGAAGATCACGATCTCGTCGATCCGGTTGATGAATTCCGGACGGAAGTGTTTCTTCACTTCTTCCATGTATTTCTCATGCAGGATTTCCGGCTCTTTGGCGTATTCGAAGGCGTTTGCGGCACCCAGGTTGGAGGTCAGGATGATGATGGTGTTCTTGAAATCCACCGTCACACCCTTGGAATCCGTGATGCGGCCGTCGTCCAGAATCTGCAGCAGAACGTTGAATACATCCGGGTGCGCCTTTTCCACTTCATCGAACAGAACAATGGAATAAGGATTGCGCCGGACGGCTTCCGTCAGCTGTCCGCCTTCATCATAGCCCACATATCCTGGAGGCGCTCCGATCAGGCGGGACACAGCGTGTTTCTCCATGTACTCCGACATGTCGATCCGCACAATGTGACGCTCGTCATCAAAGAGCTGTTCCGCCAGTGCCTTGGCGACTTCGGTCTTTCCCACACCGGTGGGACCCAGGAACAGGAATGAACCGATGGGACGGTTTTCGTCCTGAATCTGCGCTTTGGACCGCAGAATCGCATCCACTACCAGATCAATGGCGTGATCCTGTCCGACAACGCGTTTTTCCAGTTCATCCTGGAGGTGAAGCAGCTTGTAGCGCTCCGACTGCTCCAGACGGGATACTTCCACACCGGTCCAGCGGGAGATGATCTTGGCAATCAGTTCCTCGTTGACGGTTTCCTGGATCATGCTGGCTTCATCGGAAGGCAGTCCCTCTTTGTTGATCTTGGCTTCCAGTTCCGGAATGATCTGATACTGCAGACGGGCAGCATCTTCGTAGCGCAGTTCGCTCTGGGCTTTTTCCAGTTCCAGCTTTGCCTTCTCCAGTGCCACTTTGTCTTCCTGCGCCATGGCAAGCGTCCGCTTCTCGTCTTCCCATTTCGCATGCAGCTCATTGCGTTTTTCCGTCAGCCGGCCCAGTTCCTCTTCGATTTCCTGCCGCCGTTCCACGGTCTTTTTGTCATCTTCACCAGCCAGGGATGTTTTCTCGATCTGCAGCTGGGTGATTTTGCGTTCCATTTCATCCAGTTCCTGGGGCATGGATTCCATTTCGACTTTCAGCGTCGCACAGGCTTCATCCACCAGGTCGATGGCTTTGTCCGGCAGGAACCTGTCGGTGATGTAGCGGTCAGACAGGGCAGCTGCCTGTACCAGCGCATCATCCAGGATCTTCACGCCGTGATAGCCCTCGAAGCGGTCCTTCAGACCACGCAGGATGGAAATCGTGTCGTGTACATTGGGTTCGGAAACCTGCACTTTCTGGAACCGGCGTTCCAGTGCGGCGTCCTTTTCAATGTACTTTCTGTATTCATTGAATGTGGTCGCACCGATCATGTGCAGTTCACCGCGGGCGAGCATCGGCTTGAGCAGGTTGGCTGCATCCATGCTGCCTTCTGTCTTGCCGGCACCCACCAGGTTGTGAATCTCGTCGATGAACAGAATGATCCGGCCATCGGACTGCTTCACTTCATCCAGAATGGATTTCAGGCGTTCCTCGAACTCGCCGCGGTATTTCGCGCCGGCAATCAGGGAACCCATATCCAGTTCGATCAGGATCTTGTCCTTCAGGGAATCGGGCACATCGCCCTTCATGATCCGCCAGGCAAGTCCTTCCACAACTGCGGTTTTGCCCACGCCGGGTTCACCGATGAGAACCGGGTTGTTCTTCGTTTTCCGGGCCAGGATCTGCATGCAGCGGCGGATTTCCTCATCCCGTCCGATGATGGGATCGATTTTTCCGTTCCGGACTTCTGCAACGAGATCACGGCCGTACTTTTTCAGAGCTTCCAGGTTTTCCTCCGCATTGGGAGTATCCATTTTTTTGCCGCCCCGGCGTTCCAGTTCCGCCTGCTCGCACTGCTGCTGCGTAAGGTGGAACATGCTGACCAGCTGGCGGGAAATATAGGATTTGTTGAACATCAGGAAAATCCAGAGCGTGGCAGTGCTGAGGTAGATCTCGTCATGCTGACCGGCCCACTTTGCGGCTGCGTCTATGGATTTCTGCACTTCGCTGGACAGGTTGATGTTGGCAGAGCTGGACTTGGCGATTTTCTTCTCTTCCTGGGCAATGACAGTCAGCGCAAGCTTCTTGTCCACGTTCAGGCGGTCGAAGAGGCCGTCCAGAATTTCGCTTTTGAACATCGCTTCCAGAACATCGATGGTGTCGACAGACGCATGCTGTGCCGCTTTTGCGTCATTGACGGCATTCATCAGAATCTTCTGGAGGTTTTCGGACATTTTATCGAATTCCATGGTGTCCTCCTTTAGATACGTTTTCAGGTTATCCGTCTCAATTATAGGTTTCCGGCGGGATTGTCACCAACACATATGCCTTAAAAGCGAAAAAGCAAAAAGTGCAGAATCCCGCGCCTGATGCTCATATGGTGACAGCCGGCAGACAGCTGTTCTCTTTCCAGCTGCTGCCTGTCCGGATTGTCCATCTCCCGGCAGCTGTCCATCGATACAGCTGCAGATGCAAAAAGGACGCAGGTGGCTGCGTCCGCTGTATGAATGATTCAGATCTCAGTTGCATTCCTGTGCCGGTGTATATCCCATATCCAGCAGTTCCTGCCGGGTTCCCCGGAAATACTCCCGGTTCTGTGCCGAGATATCGGCTGCCCGCGGGCAGTCCAGCGCATGGAATTTCTTCGACCTGGTATTGAGCATGAAATCCAGCACTTCGCTGTAATAGGCTTCCTCTTCCTCGGTTTGTCCCGAGGCATGATTTTCCCCGGTGGCGTAATCAATGTCCACCCCCGGCTGGACGTTGTAGCAGTATACATTGAACCGGATGCCCCGGCCGTCATCCTCCACGCTCCAGGCTTCCATCTGCACACCGTCTGCCACCAGGTTGTTCCCGTCATAATCCGGAGTGACCCGGTAAAGAACATGGTTCCCGGTCTTCCGGATGTAGTCCAGAACCTCCATTTCGAAGGGCAGCATACCCTCGGTGTTCATGTAGCGGGTGCCGGTGATGAGATTCTGCGGATTGGCATTTTCCCCGGTGAGGCTCCACGCCAGCAGATGACACCGGTTGTACAGCTTGCCGCCGTCCACAAAATCATAGCTGCCCTGTTCCCATCCCGGCGGATAGACGCCGGATATATCCTGCCGGTCGTCATCCGGCAGCAGTTCAGGTCCCAGGACGGCAAACGCCTGCACCGGCCGGTCCAGCCGGTCCAGCCCCTCGAATTCCTTGTACGCTGTGGTGCTCAGATCCGCATCGGAAAAGGCAGGAATACCGCCATTGACTTCCACATACGGCGAGCCGAAATACGCCGGAATCCCCTTGTCCTGCGGATCGGTTCCGGGCTGTACGACAGCATTCTGACAGCCTGCAAGAAGGACCGCCAGAAAAAGAAAAAACCCCTTCAGAATGTTTCGCATGTTTCTATCTCCCAAGGAAAATGTACACGTTCGCCAATCCCTGCACAAGTGCTGATTTCCGGTTTTTTCAAAGAATTTTCAGCGGTTTTTCCAGTGTCTTCCAGTGTGAAAACGCTGCCGTTCCGGGCAGGATACAGGGCCGTTATCCGGTGGCGGCCATAAACACGAAAAGCCGCGGAAACAGCGGCTTTTCATCATTCGCAGGATGGATGCGGCTATACGGTTTTTCTGCCGCGGCACCAGCAGGCGACCACGTCATAATCGCTGTTGAGCACCACGATGTCCGCATCTTTGCCTGCCTGCAGGCTGCCCTTGCGGTCATCCACTCCCATCATCCTGGCGGGGTTCAGCGTAACGGCATTGATGGCTGTTTGCCAGGGGACTTCGGCGCGTTCCACCATGATCTGCAGGCCGCGGTTCACATTCAGCGTGCTGCCGGCCAGATTGCCTGCACCCACCAGATGCGCGGAGCCATCCGGGAACAGCTCGATTTCGTTGCCTCCGAATTTCACAATGGTGCCGGTGGGCAGCGATTTGACCATCAGAGAATCCGTGATCATGATGCCGTGATCCGGTCCCTTCGCCCGGAAGAAATCGTTGATGGCTGCCGGATGTACATGGTTGCCGTCGCAGATGATCTCGCCGTAGACTTCCCGGAAACGGAATGCCGTGCCCACCAGACCCGGCTCCCTGTGATGCAGTTTGGACATGCCGTTGTATACATGCGTCATGCTCATGGCGCCGTTGGCAATGCCCATTGCCGCCTGTTCATATGTGGCTCCGGAGTGTCCCTGGCTTACCACAATGCCATGATCCGTCAGGAAATGGGTCAGCTCATAGTTCCTGTCATGTTCTGTCGCCATGGTCACCAGCCTGATCAGATTGTCGCTGGCTGCCAGATAGCGCTTGAACTGCGCCACATCCGGCAGCACACAGTACTGTTCCGGCTGGGCACCCTTGAATGTCTGATCCAGATAGGGGCCTTCAAAGTGAATGCCCATGATTTCCGCACCTTCATAGCCTTCCCGGACAACATCCGCCACGTTTTTCACGGCAGCTGTGAGCACCTCTTCACTCTGGGTGATGGTGGTGGGGTACAGGGCTGTGACACCTTCCGTCACGATCCGGCTGGTCCAGGCCCGCAGGCCTTCCGGCGTGGCATCATTGGTATCCCAGCCATAGGCGCCGTGACAGTGGATATCCATGAAGCCCGGCACGATCCGCTGGTCTCCGAAATCAAGATCCGGCTTCTCCTGCCGGGGAAGCACCGCCTTGATTCTGCCGTCTTCCACCTCCAGTGCCGCATTCATCCAGGTGTCCAGAACCCAGACTTTTGTACTTTGAATGATCATGTCATTTCCTCCATTGACTACTGATTCCATTATAGGCGTTTGCCCGGGATGAATCCACGGATATGGCGCAGCCAGTGCAGGCAAGCGCTTTCATGTCCGGAATCCCGGTTTACGGGCAAAAAAGAAAACCGGCTGCGCAAAGCCGGAGACTGCCATGGACAGCTTCCCTTTGCCAGACCGGTTCAGGCTGGTTATACGAGCCGTTTTTCGTAATTGCCCCGGATCGGCGATCCGTCGTTCAGGATCACAAAGGCCTCCGGGTCCTTGTCCTTGATCAGCTTGGTCAGCTGCCGGACTTCATACTTGTTGATGCTGGTGACCAGGATCTCCTGCTTCCGTCCGGTATAGGCACCATTGCCGTTCCACCAGGTGACACCCCGGGAGAGTTCCTCGTTGATGGCGTGCTTGAGCTGCGGATCCACGGTGATGATCAGCGCCCAGACATCAATATTCTGAATGTGCACCTTGTCACTGACAAAGTAGCAGACTACGACAAACATCAGTGAATACAGAGCAGATTCCATGCCAAAGAGCAGACCATTCCAGGTCAGGATTACTGCATTCAGGGCGTAGGACAGTTTTCCCACCGAGAAATCCCGGCGCACCTTGGACAGATAGACACCCAGGATGTCCAGTCCGCCGCCGCTGCCGCCGGACCGCAGGCACAGTCCGATGCCAAGACCGCCGAGAATGCCGCCCAGCAGCGCATTTGAAATCAGATCCGGCAGGATCATAGTCTGGGATACCGGGATCAGCTGCAGTGCCAGGGTCTGAATCACCAGGGACAGAACGGTTTTCCGGATAAATCCCATGGACAGACTGCGGTACGCCAGCCAGAACAGCGGTATGTTGAAACAGAAGTTGATGATACCGGTAATGCTGGATGTGCTGTGTGTGGTCAGCCAGGACAGGATCTGTGCCAGACCGATCAGGCCGCCGGAGTTCAGACCGGCAGGCTCCAGAAACACTCTGACGGCAATCGGGTACAGCAGACTGCCGAGAATGAGTTCCAGATACTTGTAAAACTTGCTCATGAATCTCTCTTCCTTTTTTCAGCCGGTTACCCGGCTTTCTGTTGATCAGTTAATTTCACATGGCTTCCTTCCAGAAGCCGAAGCCCTTTGGGCAGCCGGTTTTTCAGCACCGAGCCGGTGCTTTTCCCGAAGCCCACCGGCAGACCGTGCCAGGTGACCTGGGCAAACCCCTTGTCCGTCTTCACCGGAAGCTGCAGACCGTGCATGAATGCTTCCAGCTGGTCATCCGACAGCTCTACCTGCCTGCTGCTTTTCAGCGCCATGAAACAGGCATGGGCCGGCTCAAACCGGTTTTTGACCGTTTCTCCGATCAGGACCCCCTGGCGTTTCCAGTTTCCTTTGACAAAGGGATGGTTCATCCCGAACAGCTGCCCGTTTTTGCGGCAATACCAGTCAAAGCGGATGCCATGCTCCTCCAGAAACGCCTGCTCCAGAGCTGTAAGCCGGACTGGCTGTTCCTGAGGCAGCCGGCGGGTTTTCTGCGGCTTACCCTTCTTGCGGAGTTTTGCGGCAAACTGTCCTTCCCCGCCG
Organism: uncultured Faecalibaculum sp.; assembly: GCF_910588395.1. Classification (GTDB taxonomy): domain Bacteria; phylum Bacillota_I; class Bacilli_A; order Erysipelotrichales; family Erysipelotrichaceae; genus Faecalibaculum. Next base: position 21,568 of record NZ_CAJUPA010000004.1, read on the forward strand.
TCCATGGGAAATATGCGCAGCCCGCCAGCCCCGTCGAAGTCCGGACGGCCGTAGGGTTTGTCAATAGGGATCTGTTCCATCTCCGGATGACGGTCGAGAAATGCTCTGACCTGGTCTTCGTTTTCTTCCCGGGCATAGGTGCAGGTGGAGTACACCATGGTTCCCCCCGGAGCCAGGGCTTCACAGGCTGCATCCAGGATCTGGGCCTGCCTTGCGGCACAGCTTCTGACACCGGCTGCGCTCCATTCCTGCAGCGCGGCCGAATGCTTTTTGATCATCCCTTCACCGGAACAGGGGGCATCCACCAGGACTTTGTCAAAGGCTTCCGGAAACCGCCGGGCGGTTTTGCGGGCATCGTCCCGGCTCAGGGCGAAGTTCACTGCCCCGCTGCGTTCCAGGTTGGACAGAAGAACCCCTGCCCGCTGGGGATCCAGTTCGTTGCAGACGAGAAAGCCGGGGTTCTCCCGGAGGATCTGCGTGCTCTTGGATCCCGGTGCCGCGCACAGATCCAGTACACAGTCTCCAGGCTGCACATCCAGAATATCCACCGGGGCAGACGCGCTGGGTTCCTGCAGGTAGATGGCACCGGCCAGATGCAGAGGATGAAGCCCCAGGGCTTCCTGCACGATCCAGGCATCCCGGGCAAAGGGACTTTCCTTTTCCACCGGGATCCCGGATGCCTCCAGAAACCGCTGCCGGCTCAGCCGGCCGGTGTTCAGCCGGAGGGATCTGGCAAGGGGCTTGTCCATGGCTTCCAGAAAAGCCGGGAACTCATCTCCCAGATACTGTTTCATGCGTTCAAAAAACTCCATGCCGCTCCCCCTTTCCGCCGGATCATTCATCGGATGTGTCACAGTCTGTCTGCAGTATACAACGCAGACACCGGATGTAACCACCTTCCCGCCTGTATCAGGCATCTCCTTCACCGCTCAGTTCCAGCAGTTCCTCCGGTCGCCGGCGGCAGGCTGCCTGACTGCAGGCAGCGGGTGTATCCCAGCCGGTACCAAAGGAAAAATCCGCTGTCTGCGCAAAATACGCTGCCGCTTCCTCCAGAGACATCTTCAGTTCGCAGATTTCCACATGGGTATGGGGACCTGTGGAATTCCCGGCATTCCCTGTCAGGGCAATGACATCGCCCTGTGTCACGATTTGACCCGGTCTGACGTAGTGAATACTGGACAGGTGGTAGAATGCCACCGAAAACAGGCGGTCCTGCACCGGGCACAGCAGCAGAATGGAATTGCCTGCTCCCCCGGGATAGCCGGAGGTGTTGCCGGGATACCCGGAATCCGAAGGCTGTGCAGCAGACTGATACAGCACCAGTCCGGAAGCCGGGGCAATCAGATCCGAGTACAGCGGGGCTGCCAGATCCAGGCCCAGATGCAGACCACCCTGGGGATACGCCCAGGTGCCCGCGGATACAAAAGGACCCAGCACCGGATTGATCAAAGATCCCGCAGGCACAATTTCCCCCGGGCTGTAAGCCGGACAGGCTGTGCTCAGCCAGTCATCCTGTCCGCTGGCCCCGCCTGCCGCCTGCGGGAGATCCGCTGTTCCGGGCAGCAGGGCTTCTTTCCGGGGATCAGCGTCGTAGACCGGTGCCTGATATCCCCCGGAGGCTTCCATGCGCTGCTGCCGTTCCAGCATGCGCCCGCGGGATTCCTCCATTGCCTGCTGCACCCGCCTGTCAAACGCGGCTTGTCCCGCGAGCCGACTGTATTCTTTCCACAGCCCATTCAGCTGTTCAGTCTCCGCCTCCGGATGGCGCTGGACAAAGGCCGGATTCAGTTTGGCCTGTTCTGATGTCAGAACGATCTGCAGGCTGCGCAGCGCTTCATCCGGATCAGCAGTACCATCGCGGGTCTCCAGTATCACCTGCATCCCCCGGTTCACGGTCCGCTCCAGGGCATTGGCAGCTGCCAGGGACCGATCATCCATCCTCCCCGGTGTCCAGGAAAGCAAAAAAAGACAGCACATCAAAAAAAGATCCATAATATCTCCTTTCTCAGTGTCTGTCTTCGCTGAGTCCATTGTACCGGATGTGTGTCAACATACAACCGGATGCTGTCAGAATTCCATTTATTTCCTGAAGCCCTGCCACCGGCGACAGCCGGCATCGGCAGTCAGAATGTTCAGATGCCAGGCTGTATGCTAAGTATCCTGATGTGCAGCTGGCTGTTTCCACATGCAGGCGGCGTTGGCGACCATGAGGAAGGTGATACCGGTGACGGGAAAATTCAGGGTGAAATCCAGCAGGCCCAGGACAAGGGCGGTGAGATAGAAACAGATGATGAGGGAAAAAGTGGTGGGATGTTCCTGCATGATGGCCATGGTTTCCCGCAGCAGGCGGATGAAATAGCCGGTGATGAGCACCGTTCCGGAGAGTCCGTAGGAAGTCAGGGATTCCAGAAGCAGGTTGTGGGCGTGAGGGGCTTTGTGGAAGCCCATGGTTTTGTACATGAATCCATAGGTGACCGGTCCCATCCCCAGAAGCGGGTGCATCTGAATGAGAACCACGGCGCCGTCCCAGATCTTGATCCGGGAGAACAGGGTGGAGAGATTGGATCCCCGGGGAATGAGTTCCGGGAAGGTGAGGACCAGGATCAGCGCCAGAATTTCCATGCCGATGGAAAACGCGAAGAGCTTCCGTTTGCCGGCGAACCCGAAGAACACCGGAAAGATGAACAGGAAGGGCAGCAGGGCGGTTCGGCAGCCTGTGAGCAGCAGCATGAAAAAGTTCAGCAGGGCGGTCACGACATAATACAGACGCAGGCTGATCCTGCGGTGCCGGACGTATTCGTACAGGCAGAACAGAATGAAGAACACGCACATGGTGGCGTAGAAATTCGCGTTCATGAAGGTGGAATTGATGCGGTCTCTGGGGCTGTTCTGGATGACGAAGTCAAAGAAGTCATAGCCTTTTCTGGCGGAGACAGCCTGGAATTCCACGAGTCCCCAGAAAGCGGCGAGCCAGGACATGGCAATCATGACTTCCAGGATGATGGTAAACAGCGGTCTGGTGAGGTACTGCCGGTAGACGGCGATGTACAGCCCGGCAAGGAGATAGCCGCCTGCGTTGAGAAATCCCATCCAGTTGCCGTAGAAGGCGGAGACCGCCAGTTCCAGAACAACAAAGCCATAGAGCCAGCAAGCGCCTGTCTGATTCCGGAGGGAGCCGGCGAGTTTGCCGGAGAAAAGGAAAAAGAACAGGATAAGCACCAGTCCGGCTGCAGCGAACTGGAAAGGAAGGAACAGGGCGATGGTGCCTGCCAGCAGTGCCCATTCATATCGGTTCAGTGACTGGAATGTCTGTTTCAGTTCTTTCATGGGTTTATCCTACCATGTTTGACTGCGGCGAATTGCGAAGGAATCCTCCGGAAGCGCCCGGGTCCGGATCCAGGGGAATGCCCACGAAATGCAACCCCTTCCTTTTCGGGCCAGACAGCAGGAAACCGGACAGAGGCCGTGAAAACGGAATCGTGCAGCAGACAGGAAAAAAGCCGGCATCATTGAGCCGGCCTGTGCATTCTGTGGTGCGGACAACAGGACTCGAACCTGCACGCCTGAGCACCAGATCCTAAATCTGGCGTGTCTGCCAATTTCACCATGTCCGCGAAGAGACCGTCAGTGAAGCACTGTGGGATGTTCCAGACTGCAGATTCTGTCCTGCAGGTAGGCTTCCACCTGGCGGATGATGGCTTCGTCCAGGAGATGACCGTCGATTTCCACGGGTTCTCCGGGGTCCTGCCAGACGATTTTCAGCTGCGGAACCGTCAGAAACGGTTCACCGTGATGGTTCTGCTCCAGCGCTTCGATGGCTTCCAGAATGGGCTGGGCGATCATTTCCACAATCATATTTTCATCCATAAATGGATTCTATCACGCCTGCAGGGAAACAGACAGAGGCATTTTGACACACCCGCTTCATTCGCGCCGGTTCATGATAGAATAACTCCATACGGAGGAAGCAGATGAACGATGAAAAAAAGCCTGGCGAGCTGGACCAGGACAGTCAGGATGAGCTGGATGCCTTTGCCAGAGCACTGCTGAACCGGAAAACCGAAATGCGCATCTTCCGGGATGAAAACAGCGATGAAATGGAAATCGGATTTTCCGATGATGAACGGCAGGCAGCGGAGAAATCCATGTCCCAGGCACTGGATACCCTGCGCAGAAGCCGCGGACAGAAAACCATAGAAGAAGAGGAAACGGCGTTCTGGTTCGATGACGAACCGGCGCAGGAGACGGCGCCTGAACCGGAAACCAGGACACCGAAAAAGAAACAGCCCCGTCCGGTGCGCAAGTCCCGTCACCGGAACAAACCGGTCAGGAAAGAGAACAGCAGGTCCTCCGGTTCTGCCGATAGCACAGAGAAATCCGCCAGACCTGCCTCGGAGAGGTCAGTCGGAACGCGGAAGGAAAAGGCGGCGAAAAAACAGGCTGCTGCAGACCATGAGGCCAAACCTGCCGGATCCCCGGCAGCCCGGAGCAATCCGGTGCGCCGCAGGATCGTGCTGGCGATTCTGGCACTGTGTCTGCTGGCTGTGGCCGGCCTGGGCGTGTACTGCTGGAAGGTTCTGGTCTGGAATCCGGAAAACCTCACCACCGAAACGCAGGAAGCCAGCTACAAAAAGCTGGTGGATTACGCGGATGAATACGGCTCGGGGCTGATGTCGGATGCGGAGAAAGCCGAGATCCTGGACCTGAAAACCGATTACGATTCCCTGGCTCCCCGTCAGAAAACGGAAATCGATGCCTACTTCCAGGAGCAGACCCGTTCCGGCGACTATCCCCAGGGGCGGACTTTCCAGGAGATCTGGCAGGAGCAGTCCGAACGGAAACAGGCAACAGAAGACGCTGCCCAGCCCCAGTATCAGGAACTGACAGCCTATCTGGCCAACTGGAATGAGAAATCGGATCTGGAAAAACGGGATATTCTGAACTACCGGGATTTCTACAAGGGTCTGACGCAGTCTCTGAAGAACCAGGTGGATGAACAGATCAAGGCAGTCACCGGCCAGACCTTCAGTCAGCTGGTCAGCGAACAGGAAGAAATCGTCCGCAGCGAACAGGTGGCTCACCAGCAGGAAGTGGACTCGCAGAAAGCAGAGCTGCAGGCACAGATCGATGCCCTGAATCAGGAAATCCAGTCCTATTCCGACTATGGTACTTCTCTGGCGGAAGAACTGACACAGGCTCAGATTGACGGAGAGGATACCTCGGAGATCCAGGCACAGATCACCGCCAACAGCGCCTATGTCCAGGAGCTGCAAAGTCAGGTATCCGCACTGGAGTACCAGCGGGATTCCCTGCAGTAACACCTTGATTTTACGCCGCAGATACTATATTATCTGTGGCAGATGCCGACTTAGCACAGCTGGTAGTGCAACGCACTCGTAACGCGTAGGTCGTAGGTTCAAGTCCTATAGTCGGCACCATATGCATATCAAAGGGTCAGGCGGCTGCCTGACCCTTTTTATGTATCACTTACCCTGTCTCTGCTGTGCCATCAGTTTACTGTCACGAAGACCGGTACACCGGTGCATGCCGGTCTGAACCGGATCCGGCAGGATCTGCTGACAGGCATCTGCCGGCAGCTACCAGTTTTTCAGCGAGAACTCCTGTCCCTGTATTTCCAGCAAAGACCGGTCCAGACTCAGTCTGGTGGCATCCCGGCCCGGGACTTCATCCTGATCCTGGATCCAGAAACAGAGACACACATGACCCTGCGCCGTCTGCATCTGTGCCTCGTGACAGCTGCCGATGGAGCTGAACATCACCAGTCCCAGGCGGTCACAGGCATTCAGCAGCCAGGTGTGAGTATGACCGCTCCGGTCCCAGACAGCGGTATACCCTTGCTCTGCCAGTTGCTGCAAAGACTCTTCTCCGGAAAGGATGCGTCCTTTGACAGGATAGGGCCTGCCATTGAGCAGAAAATTCCCATGGAGATCCAGAGAATACGTCCGCAGACCGGTAAACAGCCGGATTTCATCCTTCACAGTCCCCATGCGCCGGAGCTGACCGATGAGTTCCAGCAGAGCCGGATCCTGAACTCCATGCCAGAGTACGGCTTTGTCCGTCACCAGTTCCACGGGATCCTCCCGGTCTGCATTGACTTCCACCTCGTCCAGGATCCGTCCGGCGGGATCCCGGAGAATCAGACGCAGCGTATCCCCCGGCAGGGTGCTGGCCAGCTGTGCCTGGACCCGCAGGATCCCGGATCCCTGGACCCAGGAACAGGTGCAGCTCAGGGAAGGTTCATCTCCTTCATGAACGATGAAATGTGTCCGGGGTGTGACCAGCAGGCTGATTTCGGGATGCCCGCCGGTCCCTCTGGTTTCCAGACAGTTGCGTCCCGGGCGGATGCGTCCTTCCAGGGAAAGGTGACCTGCCCCTTTGTCTCTGGTGCAGAGATACTCTCCGTTGAGATAGAAATCCGTCTGACAGCGGCAGTCAAGGGAGATCCAGGGTTTGTCCCCCAGATACACGACAGGACAGGCAAACTCTGTCTGCCACCCTTCTTCGGTCTGCTGCCAGTCTGTATTGTCAAGCTGTGTGCTGTTTCTCATGTCATCACCCTGTTCATTATACCTGTCCCGGGATCTGGCTGTAACCGCTTTCCGGAATTTTGCGACAATGAAAGACGGTTATTGCCGCAGGCTGCCAGACAGACCGGCTGGAATAAAAAAAACCGGCGAACCGGTTTACGATCTGAGCCGCTGGCTGAAGTCCTCCCAGGTGGCTGCATTCTTTTCCAGCATGCCCCGGGCGGTCTGTTCTCCCAGACCGGACAGCTGCCACCGGATTTTCCGCTGGCGGCCTGCATCCTCCGGATTTTCCCGGACATAGCCTTTTTTGCTGAGAGATTTCATGGTGCGGGATATCTGCGCCTTGTCCCGCTCCGATGCACCAGCCAGATCGCTGACAGAAAGGCCATCGGGATGGTACATCAGAGTCTGCAGACAGACGATTTCGGCACCCCGCAGGTCAAGATCGCTGAGCTGTGCGTTGGCGGATTCCCGGTATTCCTTCACCAGGTTTTCCATGGTCAGAAACAACCGCTGCAGAGCGTCTGCTGTCATATGCGTGATCTCCTGTCTATCTGCATCGTGATCTCCTGTCTATCTGCATCGTGATCTCCTGTCTATCTGCATACAGTGTAGGAAATATTCAGCATTCTCTCAAATGTTACGCTTTGTGCAATACATTCCAGCTGTATGAAAACAGGCGCCTGTCAGCTGCCGGCAATCCCCTGCCTGTCCGATGGATACAGCTTATTCGTTTTCCCTGCTGGAAACGATGGCTGCTTCCGGTTGGCAGAGATTCCGGTAAGGCACATCTTCCGGCTTATTCAGCGGAAACTCGGATTTGGCACGCACCTGATGGAGCGGACACACGATCCTGCCCATATACATATGATCCTGCCCATATACATATTCGGGACAGAACTGGTGTGACGCGGTTCCATCTCTCTGGCATTGCAGTGCATGAGAACTTCATGGGCGTGGCGGAATTCCTCCAGCCGGTTGGCCGGATCCAGTATTTCCATGCTGCCTTTTGCCGTCATTCTGCGGTAGTCATGCCTGTGTCGTTTATATGGACTGTCCGGAAAATCCAGGAAACTGTGGAACTGCAGCGTGCAGCGGGGATCCCGGTGCATCAGATCCACTTTCTTTCCGCGTTTTGTAAAATGCACATAGACTCTCAGGTTCTTATCGTCCATTTCATAGCCGAAATTCATCGGAACTGAATACGGATGGCCATCCTCTCCATCCAGGGACAGAACCATGGTGGAAAACTGCGCCAGCATGGCATCAATCAGAACGGGATCCTTTACTTCTCTGTCAGATCGAATCATCGTATTTCCGTTCCTGCCGGTCAGCCGGCTTTTTTTCTATCGTACCGGCAAGAGCGGATTCTGTCCGGCTGTCCGGGAAAAGTGCCGAAAAAAAGCGATGCTAAATCAGCACCGCTCTGTCGTCGGAGAATTCTTCGTTGGCTGCTTCCCGGAACTTCTGATGAAGAGCATCCACAGTCAGCTTTTTCTTTTCCTCACCCCGGACATCCAGAATGATTTTCCCGTCATACATCATGATCAGCCGGTTGCCGATGCGGATGGCATCATTCATGTTGTGCGTGATCATCAGCGTCGTCAGCTGTTCTTCCTGCACGATTTCCTCTGTCAGTTCCAGTACCTTTCTGGCTGTCAGCGGATCCAGCGCAGCTGTGTGCTCATCCAGCAGCAGCAGTTCCGGACGCTGCAGGCTGGCCATCAGCAGCGTCAGCGCCTGTCTCTGACCACCGGACAGCAGACCGACTTTGGCTGTCAGCCTGTCTTCCAGCCCCAGTCCCAGTCTGGACAGCTGCTTTTTGAAGTCTTCCTTCTCCTGGGCTGTCACATTCCAGCGCAGCCCCCTGGGCTTGCCCCGTCGGTTGGCCATGGCCATGTTCTCATAAATCGCCATGTCCCCGGCTGTGCCCATGAGCGGATCCTGGAAAACCCGGCCGATGAAGCGGGCCCGCCTGAATTCCGGATCCGTGGACATGTCCTTGCCATTGAGCACGATGTGACCGCAGTCAATGGGATACACCCCGGCGATCATATTCAGCAATGTGCTTTTGCCTGCACCGTTGCCGCCCACGACTGTGACAAAGTCCCCGTCCTCCAGCCGGAGGCTGATGTCCTCCAGCGCCTTCTTTTCGTTGACGGTTCCGGGGTTGAACGTTTTGGATACGTGTTTCACTTCAAGCATCGAACGGTTCCTCCACTGCATCTGCCGCTGCGGTCAGGCGTCTGTAGGTGGCGCTCTGCCGGCGTTTGTCCATGATCACCGGAATGGTCAGCGCCACACCCACCAGAATGGCGGTGAACAGTTTCAGGTTGTCGGCATTCAGACCCAGCTGCAGGACCACTGCCACAATGATACGGTAGATGATGGATCCCACAATGATGGAAATCAGACGACGCAGGAATCCGCCCTTGCGGCCAAAGATCACCTCGCCGATGACAATGGAAGCCAGGGCGATGACAATGGCACCAATGCCCATCTTCACATCTGCATACCCCTGCTGCTGGGCAACCAGTGCGCCGGAGAGGCAGATGAAGGCATTGGACAGAATCAGTGCCATGATGTTGGTTTTGTTTGTGGAGACACCATTGGCCCGGACCATGCTGGCGTTGTTGCCGGTGGCCCGGATCGTGGCACCGGTTTCCGTGCCGAAGAACCAGTAGGCAAAGGCAATGACAATCACGGCAAACAGCAGGCCGATCAGCAGGCAGACCAGATTGTTGGTGGTCAGCCAGCGGGAAATGGCCCGGGGCAGATGAATGGCATCACCGAGACGGCTGAAAATGGTGTCCACTTTCAGAAGCGGCAGATTGGACTTGTCCATGATCATCAGATTGATGGAGTACAGTCCGATCTGCGTCAGGATCCCTGCCAGGATCGGCGGGATTTTGCACATGGTATGCAGCAGCCCGGTGCAGGCGCCGCACAGGCACCCGGCCAGGATGGCCACCGGCAGCGTGAGCCAGGGATCCACCCCGTTCACAATGAGAATCGCAGATACAGCGCCGCCGGTGGCAAAGCTGCCGTCCACGGTCAGATCCGCAAAATCCAGGATCCGGAAGGTGATGTATACGCCCAGGGCCATGATGCCCCAGAGAATGCCCTGTCCGATGGCACCTTCGATGGAAAGAAGAACGCCCATTTTACTCCTCTTCTGTAATGAATTCGGCTTTGTCCTTCAGGGAAGCCGGCAGTTCGATGCCCAGGCTGTTCAGCGTGGACTGGTTGACAATGAGTTCGCACTTGTCATCCGGGTAGTAGGCAATGGCCATGTCGGCCGGATCAGCACCGTTTTCCAGAATGTCAATGGCCTGGTTGGCGGCGAGAACGCCCAGTTCGTAGTAGTCGATGCCGTTGGTCATCAGACCGCCGGATTCCACCATGCCTTCTTCGCCGACAATGGTGGGGATGTGGTTTTCCGTGGCCACTTTGCTCAGGGTGCTCATGCCTTCCGCCAGCAGGTTGTCCGTAGGCACATAGATCGCGTCCACTTTGCCGATCAGGGATTCTGTCACCTGCTGGATCTGGTTGGAGTCCGTCACTGTGGCAACCTGGTATTCCAGGCCTTCCTTCTCACAGGCTTTCTGCGCCAGTTCCGCCTGAATGCGGCTGTTGTCTTCCGCGTTGCAGTACATGATGGCGATCTTCTTCGCATCCGGCAGCAGTTCCTTCAGCAGGCTGATCTGGCTTTCCACCGGTGTCAGGTCGCTGGCGCCAGTCACATTTCCGCCGGGCTTGTCGTTGCTGTCTGCCAGCCCGGAAGCGGCAGGATCGGTCACGGCGCTGACCACGATGGGAATGTCGGAGGTTTCGTTGGCTGCAGCCTGGGCCGCGGGTGTGGCGATGGCGTAAATCAGATCATCCCCGCCGTTGACGAAGGTCTGGGCAATGGTGGTGCAGTTGGACTGATCGCCCTGGGCATTTTTGTAGTCGAAGCTGTCCTTCGAATACCCGGCGTCTTCCATGGTTTCCACAAATCCTTTATAGGAAGCATCCAGAGCGGGGTGTTCCGCGAACTGAACGATGCCGATTTTGGCGGTCTTGCCTTCCTGACCTGCGTCGCCCCCGGCTGTGTCCGTGCTTCCGGAACAGCCTGCCAGCACCATGGCAGCAGTCACAATTGCGGTGCATGTGAATGGTTTTTTCATGAAATTTCTCTCCCTTTCATAATTTTCAATGTTTACATTCTACTCTCAGGACGACAGTTTGTATAGAAATCTCCGGTACTTTCCGGTGACAGAGGGCACAGTTGTCACCGCTTCCGGAAAAATGCAAAGGCTGAAAACGCTGATTTGACCTTTTCAGTTTCCGGTGCTGATTTTCAGAATGAAAATTTCAGGAAAACATTTGAAATGATTTTCAATGTGTCTATAATGTTGACATACGTGTTCACGCGGTGGACACGAAAGAGGAGGAAATACGGGATATGAAGAAATTTGTATCTGCAGCGTGCACCGGCCTGGTCTGCCTGTCCATGGCAGCCTGCGGATCGGGAGCTTCCGGCTCCGGCGCTGCCGGATCTGATGGAGGCTCCGGGGACAGCAAGAAACGGATCACGCTGGCCAAGGAGAACGATGTCATTTCCATGAACACAGCCTATGCCACAGACGGCTTTTCATTTGAAATGATCGCCGCCACCGTGGATGGTCTGGAAGCCATGGACAAGGACGGCAATGTCGTGCCGGCTCTGGCTGAAAGCTATGACATCTCGGATGACGAACTGACTTATACATTCCATCTGCGGGATGCGAACTGGTCCAACGGCGACCCCGTGACTGCCGGAGACTTCGTCTTCGCCTGGAACGAAACCGCCAAGAGTCCGGAAGCGGAATATGCCTATCTGTTCACACAGGACGGCGCCTGCATCAAAAATGCGGATGAGATCGTATATGACCAGAAAGACACGGATCTGGGCATCAAGGCAGTGGACGACAAGACACTGGAAGTGCAGCTCTCCAAAAAGTGCCCCTACTTCCTGTCCCTGCTGACATTCCCGGTGTTCTACCCGATCAACCAGGAATTCTTTGAAGAACAGGGCGATCAGTACGCCCTGACCCCGGATGGTCTGCTGGCCTGTGGCCCCTACGTCCTGACAGAATGGACAAAGGGTCAGAGCCTGAAGCTGGACAAGAACCAGGACTACTGGGATGCGGACAACGTGGCCATTGACGGCATGGATGTCAACATCGTTCCGGAAGTCTCCACGTCTGCCCTGGACTTCGAAAACGGCAACACCGACTGGACCAAGCTGAACTCCACGCTGGTGGACAAGTACAAGGACAACGAAGCCTACGACACCTTCCTGGAAGGCTACCTGTGGTACCTGCAGTTCAACATGAACAACGAGTACCTGAAAAACGACAACCTGCGCAAAGCCATCGGCACTGTGGTGGACCGGGACAACCTGGTCAACAACGTCCTGAAAGACGGTTCCATCAACATCGGCGGATTCGTGCCCCAGGACTTCACCACCGGTCCTGACGGCAAGGATTACCGCGAGACAGCCGACAAGTTCTACACGGAAGTCGGCGAAGACGGTCTGAAGGCCGCACAGGAATACTGGGACAAGGCGAAGAAAGAGCTGGGCGTGGACAAGATCACGCTGAAGATGCTCTACGAACCTTCCGATCCTTCCAAACCCGCCGCGGAATTCATCCAGAGCGAGATTCAGAAACTGGACGGCATCACCATTGAAATGGTCAGCCAGGAAAAGGAAAACCGGATCGAGAAGCAGAAACAGGGCGACTTTGACATCGTGCTCACCCGCTGGGGACCTGACTACGCCGACCCCACCACATATCTGAACCTGATGATCACGGGCAACGCCTACAACTACGGCAAATATTCCAGCGAGGAATATGATGCCAAGATGAAGGAAGCGGCAGAAGCGGAAACACCGGAAGAACGCTGGACGCTGCTGCAGGAAGCCGAGAAGATCCTGATGGAGGATTCTCCGGTTGTGGGTATCTTCCAGGTAGGCGGTGCTTCCCTGAAGAACCCCAAAGTCACAGGCATCGAAGACCACTCCTTCGGTGTCCCCTACATCTACAAGAACGTGAAAATCGAAGAGTAACGATCAGGGTGGATCGAGCTGCCAACTGGCAGCTCTTTCTTGTTTGCCAGTGATCAGAAAGGAAAAACATGGACAAGTCAACGATCAAATACATATTGAAGCGTCTGGCGATTTCTGTGGTGACTCTGCTGGTGATCGTCCTGGTGCTGTTCCTGCTCATGAAAATGATGCCAGGCACACCGTTCAATGACGAAAAACTGACTGAGACGCAGAAAGCAGCCATTTACGCAGCGTACGGACTGGACAAGCCGGTGCTGGAACAGTTCTGGATTTACATCTGCAACATGCTGAAGGGTGACTTCGGCATCTCCTATGCCATTCAGCGGAACATGAGCGTCTCCGCCCTTGTGGGACCACGCATTGGTGTCTCCTTCGGTCTGGGCATCGGCGCGGTCATCATCGGTACCATTTTCGGCATTCTGCTTGGTATCGTGGCGGCCCTGAACCGCAACACTTTCTGGGATACCTTCGCCACGGTGCTTTCCGTCATCGGTGTCTCCATCCCCTCTTTCGTATTCTGCCTGCTGCTGCTGATCCTGCTGGGTGTGCAGTGGCCTGTGCTGCCGGTTCTGTACAATTCCAGCAACCCGCTTCAGTCCTCGATCATTCCCATGGTGGCGCTGAGCATGGGTGTCATAGCCAACGTGGCCCGGTTCACCCGGTCGGAGATGATTGAAGTCATGGGCAGCGAATACATTCAGCTGGCGGAAGCCAAGGGCATTTCCCGCCGCCATCTGATTTTCCACCATGCGATCCGCAACTGTCTGATTCCCGTCATCACCGTTCTGGGTCCCATCATTGTCGGGCTCATGACCGGATCGATGGTCATCGAGAAAATCTGCGCGATTCCGGGCCTGGGGTCGCTGCTGGTCAAAGCCATTGAAGTGCGTGACTACAACGTTATCCTGGCTGTTTCCTTCCTTTATTCAGTTCTCTACATCGTCGTGATGCTGATCGTGGATGTTGCCTACGGCATCATCGATCCGCGGATCCGGCTTGGAAAGGATGAAGCATAATGGCGAAAATTGTCAGAAACCAGAAAGACTTCGATGAATTTCTCGAAGGCTATCACATGATGCCCCAGGACTATGAACTGATTGATATCCCGGAACGGTTCGATCATGATGAAGTGGCTCCCTCCTCCACGTTCATGCACGATGTCTGGGTCCGGTTCAAGTCCAACAAAGGCGCGCTGATCGGCGCCACTGTCATTGTCATTTTCCTGATTCTTTCCTTCCTCTGCCCCGCAGTCTCCCACTACACATTTGACGGCGTGGACACGGCGCAGCAGTCCATGTCTCCCCGGATTCCGGGACTGGAATGGATTCCCTGGTTCTCCGGTCAGTCCGGCATTGTCCAGTACACCGGCGACCTGGCCGGCACCTATCATTTCTTCGGCACGGATGTTCTGGGACGCGACCTGTGGGTCCGCTGCTGGGAAGGCTGCCGGATTTCCCTGTTCGTTGCCGGCACCGCCGTGCTGGTCAATGTATTCATCGGCATTCTGTACGGCATGATTTCCGGCTACTTCGGCGGCTGGGTGGATTCCATCATGCAGCGGTTCCAGGAAATCGTGAACTCGATCCCGACACTGGTCATTCTGACCCTGCTGCTGCTGGTCATGAAGCCGGGGCTGTACACCATCATCGTGGCACTGATCCTGACGGAATGGATCGGCATGGCCCGGATCACCCGGGCGCAGGTGCTGAAGATCAAGGAGCAGGAATTCATTCTTGCTTCCCGCACCCTGGGCGCTTCGGGATTCTTCATCATCTTCAAGAAAGTGCTGCCCAACATCTTCGGCCAGATCATCATCATGGCCATGTTCTCGATCCCCAACGCGATTTTCTATGAAGCCTTCCTGGCCATGGTCGGTCTGGGCATTCCCGCGCCGCAGGCTTCCCTGGGTTCGCTGATCAATGACGGCTTCAAGTCGATTCTCGTCACGCCCTATCAGGTTGTGATCCCTGTGGTCATTCTGGGTATTCTGATGCTGTCATTCAACATGATGGCAGATGGCCTGCGGGATGCCTTCGACCCGAAGATGAAAGAGATGTAAGGAGGATTTATGAGCGAAAAACAGCCTATACTGAAAATCCGGGATCTGGACATCTCCTTCAAGACCGACGGCGGAAATGTCAAGGCGGTCCGTGGTGTGGATCTGGATCTGCACCGGGGCGAGACCATTGCCATCGTGGGCGAATCCGGTTCCGGAAAATCCGTAACCACCAAAGCCGTCATGGGTATCCTGGCAGGCAATGGCACCATCAACAACGGTACGATTGAGTACACGTATGCGGACCTGAGTCCCGAGCGGATCACCGAAGTGCAGGAGAAATACGACGGTGTCATTCCGGAAGGCTACCTGAAGCCGGAAGAGCTGAAGACAGTGGACATCGTCAAGAGCACGCCGAAATTCATCCAGTCCGAGATCCGCGGACGCCGCATTGCCATGGTGTTCCAGGATCCGATGACGTCCCTGGATCCCACCATGACCATCGGCAAGCAGGTCATGGAAGCCATGCGCTTTCACTACAACACGCCGAAAAAGGAAGCCTGGAAACGGGCGGTCCGGCTGCTGGAACTGGTTGGCATCACCGATGCGGAAAAGCGCATGAAGAACTATCCCCATCAGCTCTCCGGCGGCATGCGGCAGCGTGTGGTCATCGCCATTGCCCTGTCCTGCGATCCGGAAGTTCTGATCTGTGATGAACCCACCACCGCGCTGGACGTGACGATCCAGGCCAAGATTCTGGAGCTGATCAAGGAAATCCAGAAGAAAAAGGACCTGTCGGTTATCTACATCACCCACGATCTGGGGGTTGTGGCCAAGGTGGCGGATTACGTCAATGTCATGTATGCCGGCCGGATCATCGAGACTGGCACAGTCAACGAGATTTTCTACGATCCCCGTCATCCCTATACCTGGGGTCTGCTGGCTTCCATGCCGGATGTGGATTCCAGCGATGATGAGCTGTATACCATTCCCGGCACTCCGCCCAACATGCTGCATGAGCCCAAAGGTGACGCCTTCGCCCCCCGGAACCGGTTCGCGCTGAAGATTGATGAGAAACTGGCTCCGCCCATGTTCCAGCTGACGCCCACCCACAAAGTGGCTTCCTGGCTGGCGGCACCGGAGGCACCGAAGGTGGATATGCCCGAGGATCTGAAGAAACGGATCGACCGCATGAAGAAGGAGGCGGATATCAATGTCTGAACGCATTCTGGATGTCAAAGGCCTCCGGCAGTATTTCCGAATCAGCCGGAAATTCACAGTAAAGGCCGTGGATGGCATCGACTTTCATATTGATGAAGGAGAGACCTATGGTCTGGTAGGTGAATCCGGTTCCGGCAAGTCCACCACCGGCCGCTCCATCATCCGGCTGTATGACCCCACAGATGGACAGATCACCTTCTGCGGCCGGGATATCTCCGGCAAAATGAGCAAGGATGACGAACGGTTCCTTCACACGAACATGCAGATGATTTTCCAGGACCCCATGGCGTGTCTGAACCCCAGGGAAAAAGTCATGGACATCATTGCGGAGGGACTGGACATCCACAAACTGTACAAAACCGAAGAGGAACGGAAGCAGAAAGTCTACGACATGCTGGAGCTGGTTGGTCTTTCCAAAGAACATGCCAACCGGTATCCTCACCAGTTTTCCGGCGGACAGCGGCAGCGGATCGGCATTGCCCGGGCGCTGGTCATGGATCCGCAGCTGATCATTGCGGATGAAGCGATCTCTGCCCTGGATGTATCCATTCAGGCGCAGGTGGTCAACCTGATGAAACAGATTCAGAAGAAATACAACACGGCGTTTCTGTTCATCGCCCATGACCTGTCCATGGTCAAGTACATCTCTGACCGGATCGGAGTCATGCACATGGGGCATCTGGTGGAGACCGGAACCACTGACGAGATTTTCCGCAATCCCATTCATCCCTACACCCGTTCCCTGCTCTCCGCCATTCCGGAGCCGAACCCGGTGGTGGAAAAAGAACGGATTTCCCTCTCCTATGACCAGAAGGAAGCCGGTGTGGACTACACCAAGGGTACCCGTCATCTGGTGGAGGGCGACCATTACGTTCTGGCTACAGACGAAGAATTCGACAAATGGACAAAGGAAGCGGCTGAATCACCGGTTCTGTCCTGAAACAGCCATCTGACGCAACTTTATCACCGGGAGATAGACGTCTCCCGGCTTTTTTCTGCATACTGCTGTCTGACAGGCTGTGAAAGAACGGTCCCTGCACCTTAAAAGGGCTGTACCCAGTCAATCCTCCGGGTACAGCCCTTTTCATATATACAGATCAGCGTCTGACTGCACAGCTTCAGACCTGTATTGGCGGTCTGAAGCGATGGTTCGTGCTGTTTTCCGCTATTTGCGTTTTTTTCTGCGCAGCAGAGCGCCTGCTGCCAGGGCAATGGCAGAAAGGATCAGGAATCCGCCAAATACACCGGCTTGTGTATAGTCTGCTGTATCCACCGGCTGCCTGTTCCTGCCCTCCCGGTAAGGTACAGCATCCAGAGCTCTGACAGATGCCGGATCCAGCGGCATATCTTTGAGCGCAACCACCTTGTCGGCCGTGTTCTGCGACTGGCTGTCATCAGAAGACTGCGCACTCTCTGGTTTCAGCACCAGAACACTGGCTGTCTCATCCTTCACGACTTCCAGCTGATACTGGACAATGACCGGCTTGCCGTTTCTGCCGGCTGATTCAAACCGCAGCTCACCGGAGGTGACCACGGGAATCGTCAGCCTGGTGCCTGCAGGCGCAGAGGTATCCAGTCCATTCAGCGTCACCGTGAGTCCTCTGGCTGCCTGAGCCAGGGCTGTACGGAGATCTGCCAGGGTACTGATCCGGTCCGGATCCAGCGACATTCTCACGGTAATGCCATCCGGAGTCCGGACAGTTCCCTGATACCGGAAGTATCCCCCTCCGGTTCCTTCAATGCTGCCGAAAGCCCGGGCATTATTCACATTCACACCCTGGGGAATCGCAATATATGTTTCCAGAAACATGTTCTGCAGACTAAAGGGGAAGGCACCGGATTCCCGGAGTCCATACTTCTCAGCCAGCGCGTTCACTTCTTTCTGCAGCCCCTGCACATCCACAGCTGCCCGGACAGTGAATTCCCAACCGGCTTCTGTCTGATACCTGTTGCCGGGCTTTGTGTTTTCCACCGAACCAGTGGTATTCTCCGGCACTGTCCTGCTGATGACCTCCGGCTCGATTGTTTTCACCGTGGCTTTCAGGCTGCGTTTTGCTGTTTCCGGTACACCCTGGAATGTCAGGTCAAAGGCGAAGGGGGCGCCGGTGCTGGATACAGCGGCAGCCTTCAGAGAACCACGCAGCGATCCGCTGAATGTATATGTCTGCTCCGGGGCATCATCGGCAATGGAAAAGCCGTCCAGTTTCAGACTCAGCAGGCCATCTGTCTGATTCGTAATATCCCTCAGATCTCTGAGCGTTTTCACCTGCCTGTTCAGGGTCAGCTTCGCTGTCACATTGTCATCTTTCAGGGTGACCGATTCCACCCGGAAAGCAAGGGTCAGCTTCGCTGTCACATTGTCATCTTTCAGGGTGACCGATTCCACCCGGAAAGCATCGGATCCGGTGAAGACCGGTTTTCCGGTTTCCGTCCACACAGCGCCTTCCGGCAGCTGGAAGACCGCTGTGAAGGTCAGGTCCTCCACATTCACCGGAATGCTGGCAGGATCGCTGCTGGCTGTGTGGTACTGAGCAATGAGTTCCGAAAGCTGTGTCCGGATGGCGGACGCATCCATCGTGCCTGTCAGAGCAAACTGTTCTCCTTTTGTTTTGCCGTTTCATAGACCGTTCCCGGTTCGGCGGTTCCGGCGCTGATCCAGGAAGGATTGTCCAGAGAAAGCCGCACCGGGTGGTTCACCATGACCCCGGCTGTCAGACTGCCTGTATCAGCTGTACCGGTGCCGCTGAATCCCAGATCCAGTGTCACCGGAATGCCCTGGCCGGTGGTGGCGCTGGCTGTCATGGTCCCCGAGACAGAGCCATTGACGGTATACAGCTTCGCCTGTTCCGTCTGGACAGGTACCCGGGCTGCATTCCCGGCGGATCCGGTCTGAAGGCAATTCTTCTCATCCTGCACCGCCGGTTTTCCCCTGAACCACCTTCCGGGATTTATCCGGACAGAGGCTGCGGCTTCCCATGGTAAAATACAGGTATGGAAGAGAAACGATACCCATTCACGCAGAACCGGGAAATCTCCTGGCTGCGTTTCAATCAAAGAGTTCTGGAAGAAGCCTCGGACCCCAGAGTCCCCCTGCTGGAACGGCTGAAGTTCCTGTCAATTTTCACCAGCAATCTGGATGAATTTTTCATGGTCCGCTGCGGATCTCTGTATGATCAGATGCTGTTTGATCCGGATCGCACAGACGCCAAAAGCGGCATGACTCCCAAAGAACAGCTGCAGGCCATCTACAAGGATGCCAGACGGCTGTATGCCATGCGGGACACAGTCTACAAAGACATCAACAAAACCCTGCAGGCTCTGTTTCTGGCCAATGTCTCCCGGAAAAACCTCAGCCGGAAACAGCAGAAATCCCTGCAGCAGGAATTCGAGCACAAGATCCTGCCGCTGCTCTCGCCGCAGATCATTGACGCCCATCACCCCTTCCCCCATCTGATCAACAAAGAACAGTACATCTTCTGCGAACTCCAGATGACCAATGGAAAGAAGCGGTTCGGGATCATTCCCGTTCCCTCCTTTCTGGACCGGGTGATCCCTGTACCGGATACCAGCGACAACTACATCCTCGTGGAACAGCTGATTCTGCAGCATGTGGACAAAGTGTTCCCCAAATCCCGGGTCCTGTTCAAGACCATCATCCGGGTCACCCGGAACGCAGACATCAACCTGAATGAGAAGGACATCGAGGAAGACGAAGACTACCGGCAGTACATGAAGAAGATCCTCAAGAAACGCAGCCGGCTCTCGGCCATCCGTCTGGAGCTCTACAAAGGCGCCAGTCCGGAAGTGCTGTCCTATCTCTGTTCCCATCTGCGGATCTCGCCGGAGCAGGTGTTTGTCTCCCGGGTTCCCCTGGAACTCAAGCATCTGTTCCAGGTCGTCTCCGGCGCCCCCGCCAGCCGCACCGCACCTCTGCTCTATCAGCCCTTTGTGCCGCAGTCCACTACGCAGCTGGACCCAGACCGGCCGCTCATTCCACAGATCGCCGCCCGGGATGTGATGCTGTTTTATCCGTATCAGGACATCGGTCTGTATCTGAAGCTGCTGAAGGAAGCTGCCTGGGACAAAAACGTAGTGTCCATCAAGATCACCATTTACCGCCTGGCGGACAATTCCAAAGTCGTGGACTACCTGGTTCAGGCAGCGGAAAACGGCAAGGAGGTTCTGGTGCTCATGGAACTGCGAGCCCGGTTCGACGAATCCAACAACATCCGCATGGCAGAACGGCTGGAAAACGCCGGCTGCACCGTGATTTACGGATTTGAAAACTACAAAGTGCACTCCAAGATCTGCCTGATCACCTACCGCAGCCACGGACAGATCAGAACCATCACCCAGATCGGGACAGGAAACTACAACGAGAAAACCAGCCGGCAGTACACAGACCTGTCTCTCATGACCGGCGATCCCGTCATCGGGCAGGACGCCATCGCCTTTTTCCAGAACATGCAGATTTCCAACCTCAACGGTGCCTACCGGAAACTGCTCACCAGCCCGCAGCAGCTGAAAACCGCGGTGATGGAAAAAATCGACCGGCAGATCCAGCGGGCAAAAGAAGGACAACCAGCACGGATCATGCTGAAAATGAATTCCGTCACAGATCTGGAGCTCATTGAAAAGCTGCAGCAGGCCAGTCAGGCAGGCGTTCCCGTCACCATGGTAGTCCGGGGCATCTGCTGCCTGCTGCCGGGAATTGAAGGCCAGACAGAAAACATCCGAATTTACTCCATCGTCGGCCGCTTCCTGGAACATTCCCGGATCTATGTCTTTGGACCGGATGAGGACATGGAGATGTATATTTCCAGCGCAGACTTCATGACCCGGAACACAGAACGCCGGGTGGAAATCGCCGCTCCGGTGACCGATCCCGCCCTTCGCCGCCGTGTCATGACCTACTTCGATTCCCTGCTCAAGGACAACCAGAAACGCCGGGAACTGAAATCAGACGGACGGTATCTTCCCATTGACCTGGAAGACAACAGTCCCTATGACTCCCAGGCCGTCTGCATCCGGGAAGCGGAAAAAGACCGGTTCGTACCGGAAGTTCCCCGGGGATTCATGCAGAGACTGCGGAACCGTCTTCGTCATCAAAGCTGATAGTCCCATTCTGACTGTATTACGGGAGAGCGGACGCTCTCCCTGTTTCTGTTCCTGCCGATGACGGCAAAGCCGGCAGGGCGTTACAGCCGGAATCTTCAGTCAAAAAGCATCCTGACTTCTGCCATCAGCAGAAGAACGGGATGCTTGTTTCATGATTCGATTGTCCAGAATTTCATTCAGCCACGCTGGCCGTAATAGGCCTCCGGACCATGTTTGCGCCGGAAGTGCTTATCCAGCAGAACAGCCGGCGCCTGTGCGGCATCGCCATTCACCAGATAAGTCAGGGCTGCCATTTTCGCTGCTTCCTCCAGCACTGCTGCATGATACACCGCTTCCGCTGCATCTCTGCCCCAGGTGAAAGGACCGTGATTTTTCACCAGCACTGCCGGTGTATGCGGGAAGGAAATGTGTCTGTCCCGAAAGGTCCGGACAATCACATCTCCGGTATGCCGTTCGTACTCAGACTGAACTTCTGCCACCTGCATATCCGGGGTACAGGGAACCGGACCATGAAAGTAATCCGCATGGGTGGTTCCCAGAGGTTCCAGGTCCTTCCCCGCCTGGGCAAAAGCCACCGCCCAGGGAGAATGGGTGTGAACCACTCCGCCAATTTCCGGATCCGCAGCATACAGTGCCAGATGAGTGGGAAGATCCGAGCTGGGACGCAGATTTCCTTCCACCACATTTCCCTCCAGATCCGTAATCACCATGTCCTCCGGGCGCATCGTTTCATAGAGAACGCCACTGGGTTTGATCACCACCAGACCGGACTGGCGGTCAATGGCTGATACATTCCCCCAGGTGAACAGAACAAGTCCCAGATCATTCAGACGCAGATTCTGTTCCCAGACCTTCTGTCTGAGTTCCTCAAGCATCCTGCAGCCCCGACTGGATATCTGTTTCTTCCATGGCATTCTGCACAGCCGCTGTTTTCGCGCGGCGAGCCGCTCTGCGGGCTGCCCGCTGCTGCTGCTTCTCGGCTTCCTGTGCCTGTTCCAGCTTTTCCTCTTCCAGAATTTTCTTCCGGTTCCAGATCGCCAGCGCAATGGTACCAGCCACGATCAGGCCCACCCAGAGCCAGCCGTTGTTGACTGCCTGCACCAGCAGCCAGGGAATGGGATTGGATCCATAGTCGATGCTGGAGATCAGTGTCGCGCCATCGGGGATCGGGAAATGGCTGGCTGCAGCCGCGCTGGTAAACAGCGGTGCCAGACTGGTGCCAATCATCAGCCCCACCCCCATGACCACGATGCCAATAAGGAACGTTCGGAAGAAATCGCCTTTTGTCACTGCCACAATCAGCGGGAACTGGAAGCAGATCCCGCACAGTCCCACCAGAGGCAGGAACTCATTCCCCGGCAGAATGATTGCCAGCAGCAGCGTAATGGGAACCATGATTACCGACATTGCCAGAACCACCGGATGACCGATCCCTGCGGCGCAATCCAGACCAATATAGACTTTTCGTCCGGCGAATTTTTTCTGGATGATCGTCTGAATACCCTCGGACACCGGAATGATGCCCTCCATCAGGATCGCAGCCATTTTCGGTGTGATCACCAGCACAGCAGAGACCGTGACACCCATGACCAGGATCTGGGCCACCTTATCCGATGTGGACAGCTCCGGCATGAAGGCGAAACCGGCCACACCCAGAACCAGGCCCACGATCAGCCCCAGAATCGCCGGATCCCCGAAGAGCCCCATCTTTTTGTTGATGGTCTTCTCATCCAGATGGATTTTGTTCAGACCAGGCACTTTGTCAATGGCCTTGTCCATGACCCAGGCAATGGGCACAAAGGAAGCTGCCAGACCATGCGGGAACGTGACACCAGGCAGACCCAGCACTTCTTCGGTGGCTTTGGCCATGCGGTCGGCAATCACCATGATGACAACCATGTTCACAGAAGCAAGCACCAGAGACAGCACCATGTTGTGGGTCAGGGCATAGACGATGGAACCGGAGAAGGCAAAGTGCCAGAAATCCCAGATATCCACATCCACGGTTTTTGTGGTCTTGGTCAGCAGCATGACCACATTGATCAGAATCCCCAGAGGAATCATTGTCACTCCAACGGCTGTACCGAAGGCAATAGCAGAGGCGCTGGGCCATCCGACATCGATCACAGTCAGATTCAGGCCGAAGAGTTCCACCATGTTGTTGACAGCAGGCTGAACCACATCTGTCAGGATGGTGACTGTGGCATTCAGACCAATGAAGCCGATGCCTACCAGCAGGCCACCTTTGAGGGCCCGCAGGAACGGAACCCGGATGCACAGGCCAATGATCAGCATGATGATTGGCATCATGACTGTGGGCCCCAGATCAATGATGAACTGAATTGCGTTTGTAATGACTGACATATCTACTCTCCTTATCTATTGTCAATGACTGCCTGTGCAGGTATCCAGCAGCCTGGCGATCACTTCGGGATCCTTCTCCTGGCTGAGCCGATCCATCAGACCGGCATCCGAGAACCGGGACATAAGACCGGACAGCAGGGGCATCTGATCCTGCTTGTTTTTCACCAGCAGCATGAAAATCATTTCAGCTTCCACCGGTGAACCGGTACACATTTCCAGAAACTGCAGCGGACGGCTGGGGCGGACAAATACCAGACCGGGTTTTTTGATGAATTCACTGTCTGTATGCGGAATAGCCAGCTGATGGCCGGGAATCCGCAGCCCAGTGGGAAACTGCTCCTCACGCTGGCGCAGGGCACTCTGGTACTGTTCATTCACATAGCCGTGTTTCTCCAGCCAGGCAGCCATTTTATGAAACAGATCATCCTGATTCTGGAAATCCGCATCCAGAAATACGAGACTGGCATCCATGATCACAGCCCCAGGACATCCAGAATTTCATCCACGCAGTCATCCATCCCAATCTGCGTAATAAAGGGCAGGCCGAAGACCACAGGAGTGCCGTAATCCGCTTCCACCCGGGAAGTGGTGACCACCACATCGTAGCTGGCGGCATTCATGGGCAGATCCGCCACAGAACACTGACCATAGGTGACCTGGTTTTCCAGACCTTCTTCTGCCAGTTTGGCCTGCAGTTTCTGAAGAGCCACAGTACTGGTGCAGACGCCTGCTCCGCAGGCTACAAGAATTTTCTTTTTCATCCTATTTCCTCCTTGGTAAAGGCATCCTTCAACAGGTCCAGATGCCTGGTTTGTATCAGATTCCGGATCATGGCCGGCGAAGCCAGCTGTTTGTAGAGCCGGAGAAATAATTCATTTTCCTTTCGCAGGAATTCACCGCTGACTGCAATCATGAGGACCACCTGAACCAGGCTGAATTCCCAGAGAACAGGTTCGCTCAGGATTGCCACAGCAATAGCCGGTGTGTGGACCGTTCCCTCCATACAATGAGGCACGGCCACCATATTTCCGATTTCCGTCGTTCCCAGTGTCTCCCGCGTTGCGAAAGATGCACAGGCTGTGCTGTCTATATATCCCTGAGAGAGCAGCTGATCCGAGAGAAAGTCCAGAATGTCGCTGCGGTCTGTGAAATTCAGATCCCGGAAAAAGAGACCGTCGTGAAACAGCGACTGGATCGATATCGGAAACCTGACTCTCTGCAGGTGATTCTGAATCCGAAAGACATCGCTGTCCGTCAGCAGTGGCGTAATCTGCAGCCATGGCAGCCTGACTGTCTCCGGAAGCCGCACGGTGGACAGAATCACATCCGCATCCTCTGCAGACAGCTCCAGTGCCTGCCGCAGGGTAAAAGTACCGGTCACATCCAGGTCATCCCCGAACTGCTCGCTGATCCTCGCCAGCAGCAAAAGGCTGGTCCCCATTCCTGTTGTGCAGACTACAGCTGCTTTTTTCCGGCGGGTATGATGTTTGCTGGAACGAACCAGTGATCCCCCAATATGGACAGCCAGATAGCCAATCTCCGACAGGGGTATCGGGCAGCCCAGCATATCCTGGAGCTGAACCGCAGCCAGCTGGGCAATTTCCATGGCATAGGGATACTGACTCCGAATCTCCTTCAGGATCGGATTGTCGATCACCATGTCATGCCGCAGCCGAACCAGGACCACGGACAGATGCGCTGCAAGACCCGCTGCCAGAACAGAATCCCGGGCCAGGCTTGTTCCGTAGATCCGGTCGACAGCCACCATGGTTTCCTGCACCGCAGAAATGAGCATCCGTTTCTGTTCCTCGTCTTCATGCAGGACACCGGACTGTTTCTGCGCTGCAATATGCCAGGCAAGATTTTCGGTTTCACCAGGCGGGAAATCCAGAGACCATGCACTGGCTACTGCCTCAGTCAGATCAGCCGCCAGCTGCCAGAGATAGGCTGGTGTGGTTCCGGTGTTTTCCAGTACCTGCCCGTTGCGAATCCGGTAACCGGCAATTTCCAGATGCAGCAGAAGATTCTGCATCGCTGCTTCATCCATGGTCAGGTCCGCCTGATCCACCATATTCTGAATCGCCTGCCTGGCACAGGATACCTGGCTGGCATCCATCCCAAAATCGGGGCGGATCCGGCCCGCGCGCATCCAGTACATCAGGCAGTTGCGAATCTGTTCCTCCGGTCCTTCCAGACGCAGACCGCTGCTGCATCGTTCCAGTGACAGTTGAAATGGTTTCAGTTTGTTTTTCAGAACACTCAAATCGTGTTTGATTGTGGATTCGCTGATATACAGCCGGTCAGCCAGAGACTGCAGCGTGGCTTTTCCGTTCATGAGAAACCAGCTTGCCAGCCAGTCTACCCTTTCCGACTGTGTCTCGGGAATCCCTGTCTGCAACGCAGACATTACGTCTTCCGCATCTCGGGAGAGACCTTGCAGGATGCACATTCCTTTGTGAAGTTCAACCTTGCAGTCCGTATCCTGCAGGATTTGATTGAGCCGGGTCAGATCTCTGCGGACAGTTTTTTCAGACACATCCAAAGCCGCTGCCGCTGCGTCCAGCCGCAGCGGTTTCTGTGTCTCAATCAGCAGTTTCCACAACCCGGTGATCCGGTTCTCCGGTTGACTTTTCATCCTGTAACCTCCTTCGACACCTGAATTATCACAGGAAATCGCTTTCAAAAACAGTCATGTTTTGTCTGTCTCCCGGGACAATCTCTGTCCTTCCCCAGGCCTGATAACGGCAAAGCCGGCAGGGCGTTACATGGAAAGCCCTCAGGCGGCTCCAGACGAAAAAAGAGACCCCGAAGGTCTCCTGTGCTGTGTCATATTGAGCAACGCATGAAATCCGGCTGTTTATGAAGACAGCGGACAATCGACGGCAGTTCGTCCAGCCGGGAGAAAGCCGCCTGCGGCAGATCATCCCTGCGAAACCAGAGCGTCTGCATACCGGCATTCTTTGCACCGGTGATATCTGCTGTATACGAATCCCCCACCATGAGCACTTGCTCCGGTACAAGATCTGGATGGGACTGATGAAGCTGGTCCATGACATACTGATAAAACCGGATATCCGGTTTGTTGACACCCGCGGCTTCCGAGGTGAAGACACCATCCAGCCACCGGGACAGACCAGCCAGTTCGAGTCTGGTTTCCTGCTGTTTCTGACGGCCGTTGCTGGCGGCATACACACCGTATCTGGCGGACTTCAGAGCCTGCACGGTCTGAAGCGCACCTTCGACCGGCACATGGGTAACATCCAGTGCCTGGTGAAAGGCTGTTTCGAAAGCCGGTCCATTTCCCTGGATGCCAAGTCTGTCGAAAATGCTCTGCCAGCGGATTTCCCATAACTCCTGGAGCGTCAGCGTCCCCGCTTCGATCCGGGCCCAGAAGCCGGCGTTCATCTCCTGAAAGGTGGCAAAAAGCTCCTCTGTCCAGGGAATGCCTGTCTGATGGCAGGCGCTCTGAACCGCTTCTCTGGAACAGGCACCAAAATCCAGCAGAGTGTCATCCACATCCAGCAGAATGACACGAACCTTCTGCAGCTGGTTTGTTTCTGTCATGCAGGAAGCTTACATCAGCTCCTGAATCCAGTCGATGGCTTTCAGACTGGCGTTGTCCAGCTTGTTGTGCTCAAAAGCTTCTCCGTCTTCGATATCCAGTTCCGGATAGTGGGTCCGGAGATCATCCACAGAGTTCTGCATGCCGGCTCCGTCATTGATGATGAAGGGAATGATCCGTTTGCCGATCAGAGAACCGTCTTTCATGTGTTCATCCATGAAGGAGAAAACGGGCATGGGAGCTGTGCCGCACCAGTTCGGGAATCCCAGAATCACTGTACGGTAGGGTGTCAGATCAATGGCAGGACCGGCCAGGGCAGGTCTTGCATCTGCATCCTTGTCCATCTGGGCTTCCTTCACCAGCGTGGCAAAGTCTGCGGAATAGGGATTCTGAAGTTTGATTTCATGCAGGTCTGCACCGGTCACACTGGCCAGGTTGCGGGCTGCGTCTGCTGTGGCGGATGTCTTTGCATCCTTGCCGGAAAAATAAACAACGAGCGTATCGTTCATTGGAATGATTCCTCACTTTCAACAGACTCATTATAAACTGTTTGGCATGGTAATTCACCGGTCCGGAAGCATCCGGAAGAGAGCTGTTACCGGGACGGGACAATGCGGGCGCCAAAGGGCATCAGAGCCAGTCTGGCGAACTTGAAACACTGCAGCCCCAGAGGAATGCCAATGATGGTCAGACAGAGCACAGCACCGTTTGCCAGGTTGCCCAATGCCATTTCCAGACCGCCGAATACCAGCCATAGTACGTTCATGAGAAACGAGACACCGCCTCCGCCGTATTCAATGGTCTTTCCGAAGGGAAAGGCCACAAAGGAAGCGAATTTGAAACATTCAGTGCCAACGGGAATACCCACAATGGTGATGCACCAGACAATACCCACGAAAATCCAGCCCAGGGCCATCCAGAGACCGGCAAAAATGAACCAGAATATATTTGCAATTGATGACATAGTCATGACTCCTTTATGACAGGTTGCATGGACCTGCCAGAATCAAGGTATCACAGACATATTCGTTTTCCGCGACGGAAGCCACTGCTGCAGGCAGGCTTAAGGGAATGATAAGGATTCAGGCAATCAGTGAAGCCGGAGCTTCCCGGGCTTCCAGATTTTTCCACTCCCGGTCATACTGTTCCTTCACCTGCTGCACAAACCTGTGCATCTCCGGCGTGGATTTCCAGCTGGTGAGATCCGTGAAGATTTCGTCCATGGTCTGCGGATCTGTGATTTCCACCGGTTTGTATCCCAGGCATTTGGGCATGTTCACCAGCCGGCTTTTCTGTTCCATCCAGGATTCTTCCTCCACCACCATGGCACAGCGCTTTCCGGAGCAGAGATAGAAGACCCGTCTGTCCTGAAAGGGATCTTCCAGCAGAGTGCCGGGAATCATCTGAAAGTCCATGCTGTGATTCGGCAATGCAAAGGAGGATTTCTTCTTTTTCTGCCGGCTCTGTTCCTTCTTTTTCTGCCGTGCCTTGATTTCCTTCATCCGCTGTTTGACTTTCTGAAGCTCGGAAGGATAGAGAAAACCGCTGACAATGCCGGCTTCTGCTGAAGCGATGCTGTATTCTTCCGCTCCTTTCAGCCACAGCTGACAGTTGTCCGCTGTGATATTGAACAGATCGAAAGGTCCTTTTTCCAGAACCGTCAGATACAGTCTGTCCTCCGCCTCTCTGGTGACCAGCGCCCAGCCATCGGCTGTACGGAGAATATCACCGGGTCTGGGAATCACGGAAGGGTCTGCCTGCCGGATGGCCAGAAGCCGCGTCACATAGGCAAAATCATCCGAATCCAGCGACCTGGACCAGCTGAGAAGTTTGATTGCCGGCAGAGCAACAGGTCTGGAAAGGTCAAACCAGGAACAGACCGTGGACTCCCGCTGCTCACCAAAATGCTCAAAGGAATCATAGAACCGGGGACGCAATGCCCACCATCGCAGCCGGTTCGGATTGTCCGGTTCTTTATGGGAAGCCGGAATTCCGATGATTCCCCTGCGGTTTACCTTCAGAACGAGATAGGGACGGCAGCGGTGGCCTTCTCTAACACCGGAAAGTTCCCAGTCCTTCAGCGGCATTTCACAGTACACCACATCCCCGCAGGCACAGCGATTCAGAACTCTCTGAGATTCCTTTGTCTGTCTTCGATGGAATCTGCTGCACTTGAGCAGCCAGACAGTTTTCAGACGCTGAACCAGCTGCCTGATACTCCCTTTCTTCTTCATGAACTATGCCTCCTTCCGCTTTTCTGTATTGTGACACGGAAAGAGGCAGCATGGATGCCAGATTGAGAAACCGGTTCCATTGCGTGACTTTCGTAACACCACACAAGAATATCTGCTCACACTTGGTTTGCCGATAGACTGCACGTTATTGAGGAAATCCGTTATCTGTGTTTCCTCCTGTGAGCTCACTTATAATCCAGGCTCCACTGCGAAAACCCGACAACCTGATGAGCCCTCTCCCCCTCCATCGCCAAAAAGACCCGGAACGCACAATACCGCATGCATTCCGGATCTTTACCCGTCATCTCTTATCTGTTATCTGTGTCTGCCCTTTGCAGGACGCCGTCCGGGTTTCACACCCCGGGCGCTGCCCGGTACCCCATGACCTTTCACTGGCCGGGCCGGTCTGCCACCTGCTGCGGGTTTCTTCGAAGAATACTTCCCTTTCTTGATTCCCCGGTAAGTCAGCAGACAAACCGTTTCAATGTGTTCCGTGTTGGGGAACATATCCACCGGGTAAATCGTATCGGTATAGTAGCCGAACCGCTTGAACTTGATCAGATCCCGCGCCTGTGTCCTGGGATCGCAGGAAATATACAGGATCTTCTTCGGTTTCAGACCGCAGGCAGCTTCAATGAACGCCTCTGTGGTTCCGGCTCTGGGAGGATCCAGAACAATCGCGTCAAAGGATGTGTGGAATTTTCTGGCTTCCATCATGAACTGCGTGGAATCCATTGCCACGAATCTCGCATTCCGGATGCCGTTCTGCCGGGCGTTGTAGATCGCGTTCTTGACCGCATCCTTATTGATTTCCACACCGGTGACTTCTTTGCAGGAAGAAGCCAGTGTCAGTCCGATGGTTCCCACACCGCAATACGTATCCAGCACTTTGTCCTCCGGCGTCAGCTGCAGGAGATCCCTGGCCAGTCCATAGAGTTTCTCGCACTGGTCGTGGTGAATCTGGTAGAAGGCACTGGCGGTGAAGGAAATCTTCAATCCGCACAGATTGTCCGTGATCATGCCGTTGCCATAGAGAACAATGGATTCATCCTGCAGCACCACACTGGTGTCCCGGGGATTGATGTTCTGGATTACGGTCTTGACCTGGGGGAACCGGCTCACCAGTGCATTCACCAGGTTCCGGCGTCCCGGCAGCTGTTTCGAGCTGGTGACCAGAACCACCATGACTTCATCGGTTTCCTTGGCCCAGCGCAGCAGTACATGGCGCAGAATGCCGGTCCCGGTCCGCTCGTTGTACAGCTCGTATTTCATGCTGGCAACCGTTTCGGTGATGAAATCAATGATCTCGTTCAGCAGCGCCGGGTGCATGGCGCAGCCTTTTGTGTCTATGACTTTATGGCTTTTGGGTGCATACAGGCCGCTGTAGATTTTTTTCTGTTTGTCCTTGGCAAAGCCCACAATGACCTTGTTCCGGTAGCCGATGGCACTGGCAGCCATCATCACCGGCTCCACTTTCACATCAAGACCGGCGCTTTTCATCAGGTCCGTGACCTGCTCCCGTTTCTGCTGGGCCTGTTTCAGACTGGGCACAGCCAGCAGCGAACAGCCGCCGCAGAGTTTCTGTACATTACATCGCATGGATGTCACCTCTGGTTTCTTTCAATTCTGTCTATGTCATTATCGCATCTGGCAGCAATGTCCGGGTACACAATGACCGGTGCCGGATTTTCTTCGTGGATCCCCAGCATTTTTTCCATCCACACCATGTCATACCAGCGGCTGAATTTGAATCCGCAGTCATGGAATTCTCCCACCAGGGAATACCCGAGATGCTCATGGAACCGGATGCTGGCATCACTCAGATATTCATCCGCTTCCCCTTTCGGACATGCAATGCAGGCATTGAGGTTCAGGATTCCCATGGCTCCGGCTGCTTCTTCCAGGGCTTCATACAGCTTCCGGCCATATCCCTTTCCCCGCAGATCGTGGTCCAGGTAGATGGATGTTTCCGCACACCATTCATAGGCTTTCCGGGGATGAAAAGCGCTGAGATAGCCATATCCCAGGATCCTTCCCCCATCCCGGAGTACCAGCCAGGGAAACCTGGTCTGGGTATCCGCGATCCGCTGTCTGAACTCAGTCAGCGACGGAACATCCCATTCAAAGGTGATGGCTGTGTTCTGCACATACCAGGCATAGATCTCCAGCAGTTCTTCTGCCTGCTGGAGCTGCGCATTCTCAATCGTCACCATGTATCTTTCCTCCCGGCTCTGTCTGATAAGGGCAGTGTCCGACTTGTCTGCCTGCCGTGTGACAGAGACGGAATCATTGTATCAGACAGAACATCTGTCACTGAAAGCATCTGGCTGCCATGACGAAAAAAAACCGTTTGTCCACAGAAGAAAAAACGGTTTCATCACGCCATCAGCAGCTGTGCCTGCCGCACAATTGCCGGCATGTTCATTGTCGCAAAATCCAGAGGCCGGATCAGAGCACAGTGCCGCTTTTCATCCTGGCTCAGTCCCTGAAACGCCGCGGCTGCCTGGGGAGCATAGAGAACCACATCCGCCAGAGCGGCTTTCCACCGGGCCTGTTCAATGGTGGACCAGTCTGCTTCCACGTTCCAGCCATGCTGCCTGGCAAGCTCATTGATGTGGGCAGCCGCCAGAGAAGAGGTAATGCCGGTGGTGCAGATGATAAGCAGTTTCATGGGGGCATGATCCAGGACCTGCTGGACATCCTGGGGGGAATTCCGGTACAGGGCTTCAAAGAATGCATGGATGTGGTCATAGAACACAATGGCATCATTTCCATCAAAATGCGCCCAGAAACAGCGTTCCGGAATGTCCATCTCCACGATGGTGTTTTCCCACAGCCGGATCATACCCACGGCTTCTTCATTGTGAAACCATACTGCCTGCATTTCCCTGCTTGTCAGCGCCCCATTCAGTTCCCGGGCCTGATCGAATATCGCCTGCGCCAGGGAGCCCTCGCCAAATGTCATGTT
Source organism: uncultured Faecalibaculum sp. (assembly GCF_910588395.1). Lineage (GTDB taxonomy): Bacteria > Bacillota_I > Bacilli_A > Erysipelotrichales > Erysipelotrichaceae > Faecalibaculum. Next base: position 53,673 of record NZ_CAJUPA010000004.1, read on the forward strand.
CATGTCATGTATCTTATGCTGACAACTCAACATTGTCTAGACAAAAGCTCTGATTCAAAACCTGTGATACAGGGCGCCTCCATTCATCCGCTTACATGCAGGCCTGCATCCGGATATGTCTGGAAAACGCATCCCGGCAGGAAGACTGAAGCCATTTCTCTCCATGCGAAAAACAGCTTCCTTCTGTCTTCCTTATATATTGGGAGCAAAGCGGTTCGAACCAGGTTCTGCCCTGTCAAAAAGCCGGCCACAGGCCGGCTTTTCATCAGCAGATCATTCCGTACAGGTCAGATTCAGGCAATCAGCTCTGTGACCTTCCGGGCGTAGTCAATGGGATCCTTGACCGGGAAGCCTTCGATGAGCAGTGCCTGGTCGTACAGGACTTCCGTGATGGCTTTCGCTTTCTCAGGATCGGACTGCCAGGTGTCTTTGAGGAGGCCGAAGATCCGGGAATCGGGGTTGATTTCCAGGATCCGGTCAGCTTTCAGAGGGGGCATGCCGGAGTCCTGCTGGGCGGCCATGGCGGCATAGACTTTCTCCATTTCAAAGGACAGACCATCGCCGGCGACGAGCGTTACGGGGTCGTCCACGAGGCGGGCGGAGAGACGGACTTCGCTGACTTCAGGCAGAGCGTCTTTCATGAAGATCAGCAGGTCTTTGTTTTCTTCGGAGGTCTTCTCCAGCTGTTCTTTTTCTTCTTCGCTCTGGAGATCCAGGTTGGCGCTGGAGGCGTTGGTGAAGGCATGATCTTTGTACTGACCGAGGGTCTGCATGACAAACTCATCCACTTCCGCGGTGAGAATCAGAGCCTGGTAGCCTTTTTTCTGCAGGGATTTCACAACAGGGAGTTTCGCCGCTGCTTCGGTGTCCCGGGCGGAGACATAGTAGATGTCTTTCTGGTCTTCGGGCATGGCAGAGACAAATTCCTGGAGTGTCACGAGTTTGCCGCCGTCTGTGGTGTAGAACATCAGCAGGTTTTCCAGTTTGTCCCGGTCTGCGCCGAAGGAGGAGTAAATGCCGAACTTGATGTCCAGGCCGAAGTTCTTCCAAAACTTCTCATACTGTTCCCGGTCTTTGGCGAGCATGGCGCCGAGTTCATTGAGGACCTTGCGCTCGATGCGGTTTTTGATCAGCCGCAGCTGGTGGTCATGCTGGAGCATTTCCCGGGAGATGTTCAGTGAGAGATCCTGGGAGTCCACAAGGCCTTTCACGAAGCGCAGATACGGCGGGAGCAGTTCTTCGCAGTGATCCATGATGAACACACCGCGGGAATACAGCTGCAGACCGGGTTTGTAGTCCTGGGAGTAGAATCCTTCGGGGACACGGCTGGGGATGTACAGCAGCGCGGTGAAATCCACGTTTCCTTCGACGTTGAAGAAAATCGTCTTCATGGGTTCCAGGTAGTCAAAGAAGTGCTGTTTGTAGAAGGAAGCCAGTTCCTCTTCGGTGACTTCGGATTTGGGGCGCTTCCAGAGAGGCACCATGGAGTTCAGGGTTTTGTCCTCGGATTCCGTTTTCGTTTCACCGTCCACTTCGGTGGTGGTTTCCACGGTCATTTTGATGGGATAACGGATGTAGTCGGAATACTTTTTGACGAGATCCTGTACCCGGTAGCTCTGGAGATACTGGGAGTAGTCTTCTGTGTCATCATCGGCTTTCAGATGCAGGACGAGAACCGTTCCCCGTTCTTCCTTGTCGCAGGGTTCGATTTCATATCCTTCGGCACCTTCGGATTTCCATTCCCAGGCGTCCTGGCTGCCGGCGGCTTTTGTATAGACCGTGACCTGGTCAGCGACCATGAAGGCGGAATAGAAGCCCACACCGAACTGTCCGATGATGTCGGACTGGTCCTTGTCCTGTTTCTTCAGTTCTTCCTTGAAGGCCAGGGTGCCGCTCTTGGCGATGGTGCCCAGGTTCTCCTCCAGCTCTTCTTTGGTCATGCCGATGCCGTTGTCGGTGAGGGTCAGGGTGCGGTCGGTTTCGTTGAGTTCGATCCGGATCTGCAGATCCCCGGGTTCCTCATGGTTTTCCAGCGCCCAGTGGTAATACTTGTCCAGGGCGTCAGATGCGTTGGAGATCAGTTCCCGAAGGAAGATCTCTTTGTGTGTGTAGATGGAATTGATCATCAGATCCAGCAGTCGCCGGCTCTCAGCCTGAAATTCTTTTTTCTCAGCCATGATTGTCACCTCCGTGATGTGAGTCAGTATACACCTGTTTTTGGCAAATTCAAGTATTGAGTGCCAATCCGGTGTTCCTTCGAATATTGTATACCATTGTGTGTACTCTGCCGGGAGCGGGATGACCGGCAATCCTTTGCGGTGGCAGGACTCTGGCAGGGTCCGGGTGGTTCAGGCGGATTGCAGCCGGAGGACGAAACCGGATGACGCAAAAACCGCGACAGGCAATCAGAAATGCTGTCACGGTCTGGTATGAATCAGGACAGAGCCAATCCGAACCCGGCTGCTTTCGGCGGATTACCGGGTCCTGCTGTTTTCTTCTGTCTGACGGAGTATGTCCGTCACGGTTTTCCAGTCTTCTTCGGACTGTTCCCTGGTATGGCCTTCATAGGCTCCCATGTAGGGCTGAAATCCCAGGCGGCTGTAGAGTTTGATGGCTCCGTAGCTCTGGGACTGGGTGGATAGATACAGAGGATAGGATCCGGGCATGGCATCGTATTCCCTGGCGAGGGCGGTGATGAGGGTTCTGGCCAGTCCTTTGTGCTGATGATTCAGGCTGGTGGCAACCCAGTGCAGGCGGAGTCTGCCGGGAAAATCATGTCCCGGAAACAGACCGGCTGTGGCCGCAAGATCGTTGTCCGGTCCGAGGATGAACCGGAAATGTTCCCGGAGCTTCTCCGGGTCTTCCTGTTCCATTTTGTCCCACTGCGCCAGTCCGGCTTCTTCGTCTTTGACCAGACCGGTTTCCACCATGAGGCGGGCCCAGGGTTGCCGGAGGTCCGGATTGTAAGGTGCCCAGGTATATCCCGGGGCAAGAGGCTGTTCTTCCTGAATCGTCTTCCGGGGGAGAACCATGAGAACTTTGGTAAATGGTATGGTTGCATCACATATTGTCATGGCCTGATTGTATCAGCCGGACTGGAAGCAGGCTACAGAAAATCCGGAAAAATCAGGGACAGAACTGACTGTCCTTGTATGTCATAGCCGGGTTTTGCAGGGACCGAAATCGGAAAGTGGATATTTTCACGTCTTCACAGTGAGGAAAGCAGGAAAAAATCGGAAATTTCAAATGTTATATCATTTAGAATTGTGCTATCATTCTTTCGGAGGATTCAAATCATGAAATCAGATAACCTGACAGAAAAAACGCTGGCGGCGATGTTCGACCATACACAGCTGGCAACTGATGCAACAGAAGAGGTCATGAAGAAGCTGTGTGATGAGGCACGGGAAATCGGTGCTGCCATGGTGGCAATCAACCCGTACTGGGTGCCTTTCTGCAAGGAACAGCTGAAAGGGACCGGGGTCCATGTGGGTTCGGCCATTGGCTTTCCCCTGGGTCAGAACACCCTGGCGACCAAGCTTTTTGAAACGCGGAACTCTCTGGAGGAAGGCGCAGATGAAATCGACTACATGATCAACCAGAGCATGGTCAAAGCAGGCGACTGGGCAAACGTGGAAAAGGAAATGAAGGAAATCACGGAGATTTCCCATGAATTCCATGCTCCCTGCAAGGTGATTTTCGAGAACTGCAACCTGACAAAAGAGGAGATCCGGAAGATCGCGGAGATTGCGAAGAAGGTAGGCATCGACTATGTCAAGACCAGCACCGGCAAAGGCAAAGGCGGTGCCACAGTGGAAGACGTGAAGCTGATGAAGGATGTGGTCGGTGATGCCTGCAAGGTCAAGGCTGCCGGCGGTATCCGGGACTGGGAGACCTGCAAGGCCATGATCGATGCGGGTGCCGAGCGCATAGGCACGTCTTCTTCCCTGAAGATTCTGGAAGAGTTCAGACGCTCACGTGAACAGCAGTCCTGAGGGCTGCTGTTCACGACAGCGTCTTTCGGGTATTGTTCTGAAAACCGCTTTCTGAGTTTCATTCCGGGTGCAGGTCATATCCGCTGGAGCCGATGTGGCTGATGGCATGCGGGAAACCGGCAAGGCGAACAATCAGAACAGGAGACGGAAGACGATCAAGGCAAGAGACAATTGCGACAGTAAGAAAGGAACGTGTTGTGGTGATACCGCTGATTCTTGACAGTCTGCACGATTATACGATCTGGGGTGCAGACAACATTTCCCGGGCCCGGGGCCTGGATGAACCCTTTGGTACATGGTGGGAGGTATCTGCTCATCCCTATTGCCAGTCACCGGTTCTGAACATGCCGGGAAAGAACCTTCTGGAGGTTATTGAAGAAAACCCGGAGGATGTGCTGGGTCCCGGACTGGGTCTGCATGAAATGCTGCGGCTGGCCTGGCTGGATACCAGGGACCGTCTGTCCATTCAGGTGCATCCCCAGGATGACAATGCCCCGGCAAATGATTTTGGCAAATCCGAGTCCTGGTACATTCTCGATGCAGAACCCGGCGCCACGCTGGTGGCAGGTACGAATACCACAGATCCGGATGTCATCAAAAAGGCTCTGGAGGATCAGACACTTGATGAATATCTGGTAAAATGGCCTGTGAAGAAAGGCGATTTCATTTACATTCCCGCCGGCATGCTGCATGCCCTGGGAGCCGGGATCACAGCCATCGAAGTGGGCACCAATTCCAATACCACCTACCGCTTTTATGACTATGGCCGCAAAGACGCTGCCGGCCATGAGCGCCCGCTGCATCTGAAGGAGTCTTTCGAGGTTGCGGATTTTTCCCTGAAACCGGTCTTTGTTCCGGCTTCCGATCAGGATCATGTACTGGCAGATGCGCCGCAGTTCACGGTGCTGGAGCGCTTTGCGGGTGAGGAACCGGTGGAAATCGAAACGGGAGAAACGTATGTGGTTCTGTCCAACATGGGAGCTGATACGGATGTGACCTGGAACGGCGAGACGTTCCCTCTCAAGGCGCTGTCCAGTATGGTGGTTCCCTGGAGCGCCGGGAAAGTGACACTGAAGAACGCACACGTTCTGGAAAGCAGGCCCAAAAAATGAAGACAATTCTTGTCACCGGCGCCAACGGTTACCTGGCGAGCTACTGCCGGCTGCTCAACAGCCACAATTTCAACTGGATCTGCATGACCCGCAAGGATGCAGATCTCTCGGATCCGGCCAGTGTGAAGAAGTACCTGGAAACGGTGAAGTTTGATATCTGTTTCCACACTGCAGCCAACGCCACCACAGCGCTTTGCGAAGAGAACCCGGAGATGGCTCACAGGATCAATGTGGAAAGCACGCAGATGATCATCGATGCCTGCAAAGCGCAGAATGCCCGGCTGATTTTTTCCGGCACCGAGCAGTCCTTCAACGGCAAAGTGGAACACGGTCCTTTCAGGGAAGAGGAGCCGAAAAATGCAGTCACAGTCTATGGACAGAACAAGGCGGAATGCGAAGGGCTGATTGAATCCCAGCTCACAGACTATGTCATTCTGCGCTATTCCTGGATGATGGGTCTTTCCTTCCCGGGGATCAAGGCAAGCCCGAACATTATTGCCAATGTGATGAACGCCCTGCTTCACGGGATACCGACGCTGTTTACCTGCAACGAGAAACGCTGCATGACCTATGCGAAGCATCTGGCTGAACAGTTTGAACAGATCACCGAACTGCCCACCGGCGTATACCACATTGCGGCGGACAACGATATGACCACCTATGAAAGCGCCGTGTATGTAGCCAGAGAACTGGGTGCGGATGAAGAAGAAATCAAACGGCTGATCCTCCCCAACCACGACCGGTATGCAGACCGGTTCCGGGACTACCGGCTGGATGCGTCCAAAGCCGCTTCTCATGGTCTGCATTTCGGCACGTTCAAGGAAAACGTGGCAGAAGTGCTCCGGGATTTCAACTGGAAGAAATAACAGCTGCTTCACAGCTGACCCCGCCGGGACCGGAACAGTATCCGGTTCCGGCTTCTGTATATAACCGGCACTGCAGACAGATCAAACTGCAATCAATGAAGAAGAAAGAAACAGGAAAGGAACTCTATCATGGCACTGGAGGATATCGCAAAACGCTACTACAAAACAGAGGGATACAACTGCGCGGAGACGCTGCTGCACGCAGCCAATGAATACTATGATCTGGGACTGCATGACCACGATATGCGGACCATGGCCGGTTTTGGCGGCGGGATGTTTGTGGGCAGTGTCTGCGGCGCCCTGGTGGGGGCACAGGCAGCGCTGTCTGCCATGATTGTGAAAGACCGGGCGCATCATCAGATGGAGGATATCCGCCCGGCCTCTCAGCGGCTGCACCGGAATTTCCGGAATGCCTACAATGCAGTGGAGTGCAAGGACATCAAAAAAGACTGGCATTCCAAGGAAGAGAAATGCTGGAAAACCGTGGAACAGGCCAGCCGGGTGCTGGAGCAGACAGTGAACGAACTGCAGCTGCCGCAGGCCAAGGAACCGGCTTCCGGTGCTCAGACAGCATGAAGCGGATCCGGTCTGTTCCGGAAACAGTCATTCCGCCGGAAGGATATCCTTGCAGGGAAAGGGCATTCATTTGCCGGATTTCCTTTCCCGAAACCCGGGTAAATGGTAGGATGATGCATGAGGTGATTTCATGAAAATCGCATATTTGATGCATTATATCGGAAATGACTTTGAAGAACTCTCCGAAAACATAGACCAGCTGCTGGAACAGGGTGACCATGTCTTTGTCATGATCAACGATGAAGGACTTCGGGATGATATCTTCATCGCCTACGGATCTGTTCCTGAATGCCACATCGCCGGGATGCAGGGGGCAGCCCTTCACGGCGACCTTTCCCTGCCCCGCGGCACCATTCTGCAGATGCGGGAGGCCCTGGAACAGGAAGAGGACACCGGGGTGTATTTTGACTACTTCATCAATCTGACAGATGGCATGATGCCTGTCAGATCCAGGGAAGAAATTGTGGCGGTTCTGGAAAGTCTGGATGGAAAGGACAACTACGTAACAGTGGCTGACAGCGACCACAGTCCGGAGCTGAAAAAGCGCATGGAAGAATACGCCTTTTTCACCAACTCCCTGAATTTCCAGAAAAGCAGAATGCTCCAGGGGATGAATTCTCTGACGAAGAACATCGTCAAAAACTTCAAGAACCGGGAGACGGAAGATGTGGTGGTACAGACCTGGCCATTCTTTGTGCTCAGTCATGACAGTGCCGAGGCCCTGGCAGAAAACCTGGCTTACTGTTCCAATCAGTTCATGATGTGTCTGTACCCGGAAGAGCTGTGTTTTGGCACGATGCTGCGCAAATATTCGAATGCAGATCATGAAGAGCGCAAACTGTGGATCACCGGACAGGGCGACTATCAGGAACAGGCTGTGATTCAGCCTGTGACGATGGATCAGATCCTGCAGGCTCCCGAAGCGCTGTTTGCCCTGCGGGTGAAGGCCAAAGAGAATCTGCCGGTGTACCAGAATGTATTTGATGCCTACAACCAGAATGCGGCCCAGGGTGATATGCCTGCAAAGAATGCAGACTGAGAGTATTTCAGATGTACAGAAAAGACCTGTAGACATGCGGGGATGGGGATATATCCTCTGCCCTTGCCTGTCTTCAGGCTTTTTTAGTCTTCTGAAAAGACCGCTGCAGGCTGGCTGATTCTGATTCATGGCGGCTGCAATCCGATGGGGAGCCGCATCTGTATCACGGCATGAAAAAAAAACAGACTCCACTATCTGTCTGCAGAGTCTGTCTTCAGGCTGAATCAGTTTTCGTCTTCCAGCTCGTTCCAGTCGTTTTCCAGCTGGGCTTCGGTTTCCGATGTGTCATACTCGTCGGATTCCATTTCCATGCGGTTTTTCTGCTGTTCTTTCAGGCGCAGTCTGGCCATAAGCATTCTGGCCCGCTTTTTGGCGTGCTTGAGCATCCGGGCATACTGGAGGAATACCACCAGACAGATAACAAACAGTACGGCGCAGACAGCGATTCCCCAGAGGTACCCCTGGAATTCATACTGCAGGAAAGCCGTGATCAGGCAGCAGACCATGCAGATGAACACCAGAAACATGGTGCTCCGGCAGGAGTTGGCATACTTTCGGAAGAAACGGTATTTTTCTTCTTCGTTTTCAATCACCTTGGGATACTCGCCGGCTTCTTCAGGATGCCGGAAAATGAACCAGCCGGCTTCCTTCTTCTTCCGGGCAGGCGCTTTGGACACCAGCTGCCAGCCGTCAGCTTCCAGTTTCCGCCACTGGCTGTTGTCCGGTTCCTGCCGGAAATAGTCAATGGAATAGTAGTACCGCTGAGGTTCCCCTTTGGTGAAATAATACTTGTGGCCGTTGTGGCGCACGTAATGGTAGCCATCCGCTGACTGTTCTGCGAGATAGTCTTCAATGATGGGATACTGACTCAGCAGGAAGTGTTTTTTGTCTTCAAAGAGATCCGGTTCGTCTTCATAATACTCACCGTCTTCATCTTCTTCCTCTTCGTCGTTTTCGTCGTCATCCTCTTCGTCGTCATCATCGTCATCATCGTCATCATCGTCGTCAGAATCATCCTCATATTCATCGGAGTCATCTTCCTCGTCTTCTGCTTCAGGTTCATCTTCCTGATCAGCAGCCGGAACGGATTCTTCCGTCATGATTTCCATGACAGTTTCCCCGGCATCGGCTTCCGGTCCGTTTTCCTCTGCAGGTTCTCCGTCTTCTTCATGATCCTTCAGCGTTTCTTCGGTGACAGCATCCATTTCAATGGTGGGAGCGTTGTCTCCGGATTCCGGCTGCTGATCAGCTGCGTCGTCCGGCTGCGGTGCTTCTTCCTGCGGCAGCTGGGTCTGCAGCAGTTCGTCCACAGCCGGGGCTACATCCTCGCTGGAGGAAAAAACCGTCGGTTCCGGTTCTTCCTGCACAGTGGCGGCTTCTTCCGTGATTTCCTGTCCGTCATCGAAAATCTGACGTCGGATGCGCACGGTGGCTTTTTTCCGGGACCGCTTCCCGAACAGGCCGCGTTTCGGTTTCTCTTCTTCCTTCAGTTCAAATATATCCGAGGCATTGAAGGAATGAAGTTCCGGCTCACTGAACTGGATCTGCGAGATGCGATCCTGCTGTGTGAGTTCTTCCAGCTCTTCCAGACTGGTGTTTTTCTGGTTTTCAGGTTCCTTTGCCATAGTGTACCCCCTAACTGTATCATTATACGACAGGTCCGGATATGACACAAAGAGAGTCGGCCTGATCCCTGAACAACTGTCAGTTATTCAGGATTCAGGCTGAGTGCTTCGCGCTTAGGCATACCTGCTTGTTTCAGAACACTGTGTTCATTTTATATAAATCTGCAGAACAGTAAGCAAATAATTGCATGTTTTTCCATAATTTTGAAAACCATTCTGTTACAGGTACTCCTGATTTGTTATAATTTGGCTGCAGTCATCAATACGCTGATGTGCTTTTCTTCCTGATTCGAGGAATCTTTCCGACCTGGTCCGTGAAAACAGACTGGGAAGGAGGAACTGTGGATATTTTTGAGATTGTTCAGCTGCTGGCAAATCTATGTACCATTGCATTGTTTGTTATGCCGCTGATTCCGGACGTTGTGTCCATCTCTATAGCAATGTCCTTCAGGATCTCGATCATCCGTAAGAAAAAGCACGATCAGTGTACCCGCACCGACCGTGCTCAGGATGATCGCTAGATCATCTAGACAACAATTAAACAGCACATCGGTTGATGTCTGCTGTCTGTATCTTCATTATATGCCGTTTGGAATATCTTGCAAGAGACAGACTAAGGCCGGAAGATTCCTCGAATCAGACGGCTTGGTGGGGCTTTCCAGTCATGGAAGACCCCATTTTCGTTTTCAGCCGGTACTCATCAGGCAGTTGTCAGCTCGGTTCTATCCTCCAGGTTATGCCTTACTCTATTGCAGCGGGTTCCGTGATCAGCTTCCGCTGTCACGGAACTGGCTGAAAAAAGCACGATCAGTGTAGGAGCACCGACCGTGCCAAGGATGATTGTTAAATCATCTAAAGCTTCATAAACAGCACATCGGTTGATGTCTGCTGTCTGTATCTTCATTATAACTCAGCCAGTTTACTGAACAACTGTCAGTTGTCCAGGAACCCGCTGAGTTTTTCATATACAGACTTCAGGAACCAGCAGCCTGCACCTGTTCAGCCGAAACAAGACAGGAAATCCTCAAGCCTCAGCTCATTCCTCCGGAATGTGCCTTTTTCTATGCCCTCGATAGCTGCAACACTCAACCGAAGGCCCGGCTTTCTCTTTATGGAGCTCTCTGCGCACCTCATTCCAGTCCACCTGATGACAATGGGCGCAGTCTCCATTACAGGATTTCTTCCGGTCCTTTCGCATCTGGCGGAAAATGAACACCAGAACCACAGTCAGAACAAGAAGGATCATTACATCTCCGGCAGTCATTCTCTCACCTCCCCGCCAGTCTTTCGGAACCAACCGCCTTTATTTCCCTGCTTCCAGGGCAATCGTTTTAACAGGTACCTCATCCCTGCCACTGTATCCCCTGCGGAACAGCAGGTACAGCAGAACGCTAAGCAGAACCAGGGCAATCACCGTAAAGATACTGAACGGTACTTCGCCGGTGATCAGACCGCCGATCTGGTATACCATCATTGCGCTGCAGTACGCGATTACACACATGTACCCGATCGCCGCCAGCGTCCACTTTGCATTGTTCATCTCCCGCTTGATGGCACCCATCGCCGCAAAGCACGGTGCAAACAGCAGGTTGAAGATCATGAAGCTCCAGGCAGCCAGGACGCTGAAATCCGCAGCAATCGCAGTCCAGATCTCGGTTCCATCCTCGGAGACTTCACCCAGCCCGGCATACAGCACTCCAAAGGTGTTCACCACTTCTTCCTTGGCAATCAGACCGGTAAACGTCGCCACTGTGGCCTTCCATGCCATATCGCCAGCCCAGCCCAGAGGATAGAAAATCCAGGCAATGCTCCGCCCGATCGCAGCCAGCAGAGACAGATTGTTGTCTTCCACCATGTGCAGTCCGCCATCCACGAAGCCGAAACTCTGCAGGAACCACAGCACAATGCTGCTGGCCAGGATCAGCGTTCCCGCCCGTTTGATGAACGACCAGCCACGCTCCCAGGTGCTCCGGAGCAGATTGGACAGCGTCGGCCAGTGATAGGCAGGCAGTTCCATGACAAAAGGAGCCGGTTCTCCTGCAAATGCCTTGAACTTCTTCAGCATGATACCCGATACAACCACAGCTGCAATGCCGATCACAAACGCACTCACCGCCACAAAGGCACTCTGTCCGAATACCGCACCGGCAAACAGACCAATGATCGGCATCTTCGCCCCGCAGGGAATGAACCCCGTGGTCATGATCGTCATCTTGCGATCCCTGTCCTGTTCGATCGTGCGGCTTGCCATGATCCCTGGTACGCCGCAGCCTGTGGCCACCAGCAGCGGGATGAAGCTCTTGCCCGAGAGGCCGAACCGGCGGAACAGCCGGTCCATAATGAACGCCACACGGCTCATGTAACCGCAGTCCTCCAGCACGGAAAGCAGGAAAAACAGCACCAGGATCTGCGGAACAAACCCCAGCACAGCACCCACACCGGCGATGATGCCATCCTGAATCAGACTCGCCAGCACATCCGATACTCCCATGGATGTCAGCAGCGTTTCCACACCCTGCGGGATCCATTCCCCGAAGAGCACATCATTGACCCAGTCTGTTCCCATCGTGCCAATGGAGACAACCGTGCCGCCCATGGCAATCGTGTAGATACCCCACATGATCAAAATGAAAATCGGCAGGGCCAGCCAGCGGTTGGTCACGATCCGGTCGATCTTGTCCGACAGGGTCATATCCGACGCTTTGGCCTTCTTGTGGAAGCAGTCCGAGAGCGTCTTCTCGATGAATTCATACCGCTGCGTGGTGATGATGGACTCCGAATCGTCATCCATCTCCTTTTCCAGACGGTCTGTCACCGTCTGCACGGCTTTTTTCTGGACATCGTTCAGATTCAGTTCTTCCAGCACCCGCTCATCTTTCTCAAAGACCTTCACCGCATACCAGAACCTTGCGCTGGCCGGGACTATGTCCCCCAGAACCGATTCGATCTGCTCCAGGGCCTTGCGAACCGCCGGTGTAAATACCGGCAGCGGCCTGGGAGCGGACAGCGTCTGTTTCAGCGTTTCCGTCAGTTCCGGCAGACCTTCCTTTTTCAGTGCCGAAATGGAAATCACCGGACAGCCAAGTTTCGCAGAGAGCTTTTTCAGGTCCAGCGTATTGCCGCTGGCCCGGACCATATCCGCCATGTTCACAGCCAGGACCACCGGGAGATCCAGTTCCATCAGCTGCGTGGTCAGATACAGACTTCGTTCGATGTTGGTTCCGTCCACAATGTTCAGGACCATGTCCGGCTTTCCTGCACCAGGAACTGTCGGGACACCACTTCTTCCAGGGTATAGGGAGACAGAGAATAAATACCCGGCAGATCCTGAATCAGGATCTGATCCACACCCCTGAGAGGGCCTTCCTTTTTCTCCACCGTGACCCCAGGCCAGTTGCCTGTGTGCTGCCGGGAGCCGGTCAGAGCATTGAACAGCGTGGTTTTTCCGCTGTTGGGATTCCCGGCCAGTGCGACGATCTTCATTGAGCAGCCTCCTCTACTTCGATCATTTTCGCATCCTGCTTGCGCAGTGACAGTTCATACCCCCGAACCGTCAGTTCAAAGGGATCCCCCAGCGGGGCGACTTTCCGGATGGACAATGCCGTTCCCTTCGTCAGTCCCATATCCATGATCCGGCGCTTTACCGCGCCGGTTCCGGTGAGTTTCGTGATCACCACACGGGCTCCGGGTCCGTATTCATTCAGCGTCATGCGGGTACCTCCTGAACATAAAGCCGCCGGGCCATTCCGGCGTCCAGCGCCATTCGGCAGCCTTTGACTTCCACGATGAGATTGCCAGCTATTTCCTGCTTCACAACGACCAGTGACTGCGGGGAAAAGCCCAGATCCGCCAGATGGTTTTTCACATTCTGCGGTCCGGTGATCCGGCAGACCGACATCGGTCTGCCCTTGTCTGCATAGGACAGCGGCATCATATATCTGCTTCCGATCTGCAGCCATCCCTTCTGAATTAGGGTTAACTAGCAATCGTTAGTATACTCTAACTGTGGTTAGTTGCAACATACTTCGCGGAAAAATTCACATGTCTTTCCATCTGTTTCCGCGGACGGTTCCGTTATCCTGTTCCCTTCTGTATCCGCAGATTCGCTGTTTCCCTGCTGTTTCCCTGTTCCTCATTCCATCTGCGGCTTCGTGCCTTCCTCTTCATCCCCGCCCTTCACCCGCACTTCCCCTTTCACCGTTCTCCGCCATTGTCCGAACCACCGGCTGCAGATTAAAATGGAATAATGCATGAGCACCGGCACTGCAGCCGGATCCCGCATCTTCCTGCACAGCCCTGCACAATCGGGTGCTCACCAGTCGGGTGCTCACACAGCCTTGCACAGTCACACAGCCGGGAGGACCACACATGATACTGGACGCCACCATCAGCGGAATGAACATACAGCTGCTTCATGAAGAGCAGGCAAAGAAAAAAGCAGCGGAAAAACCGCTGGTCCAGGCCTGGCACAAATCCGACGGTGCCTTTCTCGCAAGACTGGCACTGGTGCAGGACAAGCCCCAGTCTACGGACATGAAACTGCTCATGGACCTGGCCCGTCAGTTCCTGCAGGTCATGTCCGAAGACATCCATCTGCGGGAAAAGAAACGGCACATGGTCATCCTCCGGGAAGAACGGGCGGCTCAGATCGGCGAACAGCTGGATGACGGGATCCATTCCCGGTTCCTGTATCCCGGACATCTGCAAAGTCTGTTCCAGGACTTCTCCCAGGCCATTCAGATGCATGCCAACCGCTCGAAATCCCGGAGCCTCCTTCAGCTGCTCCGGGACCGGAATCTGACCACGATCCGCAACCAGATCTATTTCTTCCTGGCGGACAACCCGGAGGACGAAGACTATCCCTTTGTATTTGTGGCCCTGGTTCCGGTGACAGAAGGCGGACGCATTGTCTGGAAAAACCTGAAAACCTGGATGAATCAGGCCAGGAATCAGGACACGCAGCACTTTACCCTGTACCCGCTCCATCAGCTCATGGCCGACAGCGAATTTCTGCGGCGGCTCGTGGGCACCCGCCTGATCCACCATCCCCTGCGGATCACCGAAGAGGAAGCCTTCGATTTCGTCTCCCAGGTGGAATCCTTTCAGAACGCCGGCATTGTGTGCATTCTGCCGGTGTGGATGAGAAATGACCGGCTGCAGATCCGGTTTGAATGGAGCCAGGGGCAGGGTCTGATCAACGAAACCTCTCTGTCCCAGTACAAACCGCAGATGGTCTATCACGGCCAGCCCATCACAGAGGCGGAAGCCGAAGCGCTGCTGGCCGGAACCGAAGGACTGCGCCGGCTCAACGGCCGCTGGCTCAATGCCAGCCACAGTCAGCTGACCCGGCTGGTGAATCAGTTCCGGAAAGCCCGGGAAGCCGGCACCTCCCTGATGTCCCTCATGCAGCTGCAAAGCGAAGAACGGGACATGACCGATCAGGAAGAAGCGCTCCCGGAGCTGGAGATCTCCTATCAGGACTGGCTGAACGCCCGCTACGGCCTGGGACAGGACATCCACGCCAACGAACTGCCTTCTGCCTTTGACTCCATCCTGCGTCCCTATCAGAAACAGGCTTACCAGTGGCTGGACATCATGCGGCAGCACAAACTCGGCGTGGTTCTGGCTGACGACATGGGTCTGGGAAAAACCGTGGAAGTGCTCTCCATGCTGGAGCGCCTGCGGCTGGACGGCGCAAAACGCATTCTGGTGGTGGTTCCCGCCACCCTGGTGGGCAACTGGATGGCGGAAATCCGCAAATTCTCTCCCTGGATGTCCGTCTTTCATCTGGAAGGCAAAAAAGAACCCGCCAAAGAAGAACCCGCCTTCATCACCCTGGTCACCTATCAGAAGGCCCGCCAGTCCGATTACCTGGAATCCGTGCACTGGGACGCGGTGATTCTGGACGAAGCCCAGGCCATCAAGAATCCTTCCTCCGCCCAGACCCGGAAAGTCAAGCTCCTGAAATCGGACTTCAAACTGGCGCTCACCGGCACACCCATCGAGAACAACCTCACCGAGCTCTGGTCCATCTTTGACTTCATCAACCCCGGTCTGCTGGGAACAAAGGAGGAATTCTCCCTGTTCCGGGCAGCGGATGCCGAAAGCCTGGACCGGCTGAAATCCGTCATCACACCCTTTGTCATGCGGCGCATGAAAACCGACAAATCCATTATCCAGGACCTGCCGGAGAAAAACGAAATCGACGTGACCATCAACCTCTCCCGGGAACAGATCGTCCTGTACCGGGATCAGGTCAACCGGCTGAATGAACTCATGCGCGAGACACCGCCAGCCAAACGGAAATTTCTGATTCTGTCCGCCATCACCCGCCTCAAGCAGATCTGCAACCACCCGGCGCAGTTTCTGAAATCCGGACCCTGGACCATCAGCCGGTCCGGCAAATTCGAAGCCCTGCGGGACATCGCCCAGACCATCCACGAAAACAGCGAGCGGGTCATTGTCTTCACCCAGTTTGCCCAGATCATCCCCGCCCTGGACGAACTGCTGCACAGCGTCTTCAAAGCCCCCGGCGCCACCATTGACGGATCCACCCCCGCCAAACAGCGGATGCAGACTGTCGAGGCGTTCCAGGCCGGGAAGCTCCCCTATCTGGTGCTCTCCCTGAAAGCCGCCGGTGTGGGACTCAACCTGACCGAAGCCCGCAACGTGATCCACTTCGACCGCTGGTGGAACCCCGCTGTGGAAAACCAGGCCAGTGACCGGGCCTACCGCATCGGACAGCGCAACGACGTCACTGTGTACAAGTTTGTTGCCGCTGATACCATTGAAGAAGTGATTTCCCGGATGCTCTCCGGCAAACAGCAGCTGGCAGATCAGGTCATCAACGACCTGGACTCCGAAAACCTCGGCGAGCTCTCCGCAGATGCCCTGCTCCAGGCAATACAGTGGCGGGGACTGAATTGAGGACAGCGGCAGTCTGTCACCCGGCGGGCGGAACCAGCCACCCAAACAGAGATATCACAAACCGGGAGATTACAAACCGGAATATCACAAGCAGGAATATAAAGAAGAGGTATGTTCATGGACGGACAGTATATGCAGATCATCCGGAGTTACGCCCGAAAACTCCAGGCCGGTCATTATTTTGAACCGGATCAAATCAGACAGGGACTAAACGTCCTGCAGCAGCTGAATGATTTTCCCGACGTCTTCCCCCACCCCCGCGAGATCGATCTCTATTTTCAGAATGTCGATCCGGACGCGGAAGAATCAGAGGACTTTTACAGCTGGTACCGGCCTCCGTATATCGCCATCAGTCTTTCCGGAAGCGACCTGGACGACCGGCAGGAAGACTGGATCAGACAGCACATCAGTCTCTTTGACTTCTCCCGCCCCCTGCGCAAAAACCAGGCCATTGAAATCGCGCTGAACACGCTGATCACCCTTAACGCCTCCTGCCCCAAGGACGCCTTCACCCCCTATGCCATCGCTGCCCTGCTTCTCGTGCCCGTCCTTCTCATCCAGCATCCCCAGGATATGCTGGCCATTGCCGGTCTGGACCAGGAAAAGCTGGACCTGTTCCGGGGAATCGAACCGCTGTCCATGTCCTACTTCCGCAGCCACCACCTCCCCGGCACCGGGAAAGCCCGGGTAGAATACGCCGCCGGTTTGCAGGACAGAGCCATGACCTGGGACCAGGTCAAAGACCTGCTGGATCTGGACACAGACACCCGGATCACGTTTCCTTCCATCAGTGCCACCCTCAAACAGCTGAATGCGGCAAACAAGGCGCAGCCCAAAGCAGATGAGCAGTATGTCATTTTCCAGTACGACACCAAAGGCAGACTCATCGCCCGCTACGACACCGAGGAAGCCGCCAGAGAGAAACTGGGGCCCGGATCGGAATCTCTTCCCCTGGAACCGGATCATGTTTACAAGTGGCAGAAAACCCGGGTTGTCAAACGCAGACGGCACTGACACTGTACTGCCGATGCGGCGACTGTGCCGCCTGGACAGGGCATCTGTCCGGTGGAAGAGGTCGGCCTGGCATGAGTTGAAAGTGGCCTGTCGAAAGCCATCAGGTCTTTTTCCGAGCCTGATGACAGAGTGGACAGAATAATAGGGCAAATGACATAGGGCAGAATAGCTGGCATAACAACACAGTATTCATTGATATTTATCTCATGCTTCGGTATCATGCAAGCAGTACACGGGGTTGTCAAATCCATATTGACAGGTCCACCGAGTGGGGGGAGCATTCCCCTTTTTTTCGTTCACGGTAATCCGAAATCCGGATAGCCGTGAGCGAAAAAAAGCACCTGTCGCCAGGTGCCTTTGCATTTGATTCTTACGCCTTTGCCAGAGCAGCTTTTGCCTCGTCGCAGACTTTTGTGAAGCCTTCAGCGTCGTGGATGGCCATCTCGGACAGCATCTTCCGGTTGATCTGAATGTCAGCCAGCTTCAGACCGTGCATCAGCTTGTTGTAACTCATGTCGTTCATGCGGGCAGCGGCGTTGATACGCGCGATCCAGATCTTGCGCATGTTGCCCTTGAGCTTGCGGCGGTCATTGTATGCATACTTGAAGGAATGCATGACCTGCTCATTGGCAGTTTTGTACAGTGTGTGCTTGGAGCCGAAGTAGCCTTTCGCCAGCTTCAGGACCTTTTTTCTTCTTCTGCGGGATACAGTTCCGCCTTTAACTCTTGCCATTTATAATTCCTCCCTTGCTTATTTCACCAGCAGCGACTTGATGCGCTTGTAATCTGTCGGGTTCACCAGTCCGCTCTTGGCCAGGTGACGGCGCTGTTTCTTGGTCTTGCCGTGGAAACGGTGGGATGTGTATGCGTGGTGACGCTTCAGTTTGCCGGACCCGGTCTTCTTGACCCGCTTGTTCAGTCCGCGGTGGCTCTTCATCTTAGGCATTGTCAGTTCCTCCTTGCTTATCCGTTGTTTTTTTCTTCTTGGGCGCCAGGATCAGGGACATGGTGTTCCCTTCCATGGACGGACGCTTCTCGATCAGATAACCGATTTCTTCATCCTTCGCCAGCTCATCCAGGAACTGGTTCATGATCTGGCGTCCAACCTCCTGACGTGTCATCATTCGGCCGCGGAACCGCATATCAACTTTGACTTTCATGCCCGATCCCAGCCATTTTTTCGCCTGCTTCACTTTCGTTTCGAAGTCGTGGGTATCCACAACCGGAGACAGACGGAGAGCTTTCAGTTCGACAGTGTGCTGCTTGCGTTTTGACTCTTTGGCTTTTTTCTGCTGTTCGAAGTGATAGCGTCCGTAATCGAGAACCTTGCATACCGCTGGACGGGCCTTGGGAGCCACACACAGCAGATCCAGGTTCTGACGATAGGCGACTTCCAGCGCCTCCCGCCGGGGCATGACCCCCAGCTGATTTCCATCTGCGTCGATTACGAGTACTTCTCTGAAGGGAATCTTTTCATTGAACATGTCTGTGTTGACATTGTTCGGGGCAACTCTTCTGTTATTGATATCCGATACCTGCCTTTCATTAAAAAAAACGGGCACACGAAGGCACCCTGTTATTGCAAAATCACATTGATCTGGCATTGACCCATGCGCCTAACGCATCAGGTGAGAAGGGGTGCTTCTGTCTTTCCATTTCTTTACCTGTACAGTCTACCCCATTCAAAGGCTGATGTAAAGCGGTTCTCCTCTGCATTTCAGCCGGTTTTGTCTCCCTCCGCGACATGAAGTCTCCGTCTTTCAGAACAAAGTCTCCGCCTTGTCTGCACCGGCACCCCTCATGTCTGTACCCCTGGCCGGCAACCCGCCTGCACCGGAATCAGAATCAGCTCCAGTCCGGATTCACCGCACCTCTTCCTGCTCCCGGATCACCGCCATGATCCGGCTCACCAGCTCCGTGCGACGGAACGGCATCATGATGTACCAGCCGTCACAATACGGTGCTGCCTCACGAATCACATCCCGACAGATCCGCACAGCCAGATCCTCTGCCTCCTGCCGTGATCTGGCCGCATACAGCCCCGGGATCCGGTCATCCAGCTCGATTCCCGTGACTTCATTCTGCAGATACAGCGCGTTGCGCTCGCTGATCACCGGAAAGATTCCCGCCAGGATCCGGCAGTCCAGCTCATGATGCGCCCGCTTCAGATTCTCCAGCCCCCGGGCAGACAGCACCGGCTGCGTCAGCAGCGCCTGCACCCCATTGGCGATTTTCTCCTTCGCCAGCCGCAGCTGCACATCGAAATTCGGCGCATTCACATTCAGCGCCCCCGCCACGCACACCGGATGGGTCAGCACAGTCTCATTCAGCACCTGAATGTAGCCCGCCAGGCGCCGCGAATTGAAATTGTACACCTGGCGCACCTCGCTGCGGTCCTCTTCGCATACCGGATCTCCTGTCACCACCAGACACTGATGGACACCGAATACCGACAGCCCCGTGATCAGACTCCGGATCGCATTCCGGTTCTTGTCCCGGCAGGCAATGTGCGGCAGCACCAGAATGTCCTCTTCCCGGGCCGCCAGCGCCGCCAGCATGCAGGAATCCGCCTTGGGGCGTCCCACCGGATTGTCCGATATCGTGATCACATCCGCTCCCGCCTGCCGCAGCCGCTTCACCGCCGCCAGCCAGGGCATCACGTCATCATTCGCCGGGGGATCCGCTTCCACCAGCACCGGTTTTCCTTTCTCAAACAGCGCCATGAAGGCATTGTCTTCCCGCTTTCCGGCCACAGTCTCCGAAGACCCGGACACAGTATCTGACTCAGCCGGTACGGGTCTTTCCGCCAGTCTGCGGGCCAGTGCAGCGATATGCGCCGGGCTTGTGCCGCAGCATCCCCCCAGAGACACACCCCGGTCCGCCAGCGGCAGAAGCGTCCTGGCAAAATACTCGGGAGATGCCGTAAAGGACATCCGGTTGCCCACCACCGCAGCGCTCCCCGCATTCGGGCGAATCACCAGTGGCTTTTTCCAGTGCAGAGAAGACACCAGCTTCACCATTCCGGCAGGACCCTGCAGACAGTTCAGCCCCAGAAAATCCGCATGCTCCGCCGCTTCATCCAGCAGCATCTGCGCCGCCAGCCCGGCTTTGGTCAGCCCGTCTGCCTCCACCGCAAAGCTCACACCGATCTGTGCGCCCGGATCCATCCCGCGGATCAGCGCAAACACCGGCAGCAGCGATCCCAACTCCGGCTGGGTCTCGAACAGAAACCGGTTCACCCCGGCTTCCAGGAACCCCCGGATCAGCGCACTCCAGTCCGGCTCACACCCGGACTCCGCCGGCCCCAGACCGGCATACAGCGGGACCTGCACACCTGTCTGGTCCATGGCCATCCGGGCATTGCGCACTGCAGCCGGCAGGATTTCCCCGGCAGTCAGCGGATCCATCTGCGGCAGGGCGAAGGTGTTGGTCAGCAGCGCCTGCGCCCCGGCCTCCAGATACCCCCGGTGGATCTCCTGAATCCTGACAGGATCCGTCACATTCGCCAGCTCCACCTGATTGCTGGGCTCCTGAGACACCCGGGCATACCAGGTCCCCATGGCGCCGTCAAACAGCGTTGGCAGCACGGACCTCGTCTCCGGCCGCTTCTCTGCCCCCGGTCCCGTTTCCCGTCCGCTCTCTGTCATTCTGCTCATTGGCCGAACACCTCCCTGGCCGCCGCGCAGTCCGCCATGGCATCCGCGCAATAGTAATCCGCTCCAATGCTCTCGGCATACTCCGGTGTCACCACCGCTCCGCCCACCATGACCTTCGGGGGATTCGGCAGCGCCTTGAGCTGTTTCACCGTTTCTTCCATCGCCGGCAGCGTCGTGGTCATCAGAGCCGAGAGTCCCACCAGACGGATATCCTTCTCTTTCACCGTCTGAACGATCACCGCCGGATCCACATCCCGGCCCAGATCCAGCACCTGATAGCCATAGGTTTCCAGAATCGTCGAAGCGATGTTCTTTCCGATATCGTGGATATCCCCTTTGACTGTCGCCATCACGATCGTTCCCCGGTTCACCTGCGACCCGCCGCTTTGCGCATTCTTCATCCGGATCTCTTCGAACACCGACTGCGCCGCCGACGCCGCCTGGAGCAGTTGCGGCAGGAAAATCACGCCGGTTTCGTAATCCTTCCCCACCTGATCCAGCGCCGGAATCAGTTCCTCTTCCGTCAGCGCCAGCGAATCCCGGGTTTTCAGATAGTCCCGGGCCAGTGCCGCTGCTTCGTCCTTCAGACCTTTCTGAATCGCCTGAGACAGCGGTGTGCCATTGGATCCTGCATCGGATTTCACCGGTTTTGTCACCGGGGAATTTCCGCCCATCTCATGGGGACTGCTGTCGATGAATGCCCGGGCGTTCGCGTCCTGACCATTCAGCACCATGAAGGCATCCAGGGCGCCGCGAATCTGCGGGTTGTTCACGTTGACAATGGGCAGCCGCATGCCGGCTGTCATGGCCATGGTCAGGAAGGTGGCAGTCAGCAGGCCTCTGTCCGGGAGTCCGAAGGAGATATTGGAAACACCCAGGGTGGTCTGAATCCCCCGGTCACTCAAAGTCCGGATGGCCTTCAGGGTTTCCATAGCCTGTTCCTGCTGGGCGGAGACTGTCAGAGAGAGACAGTCGATCCATACATCTTCCCGGGCAATGCCCGCCTCTTCACAGGCTTTCAGAATCTTCTCTGCATTCTCCAGCCGTTTTTCCGCGGTTTTGGGAATGCCCTCTTCGTCCAGAGCCAGACCCACCACGCTGGCACCGTAGCGTTTCACCAAAGGAAGCACCGCCTTCAGTTTTTCCTGTTCCGCCGAAACCGAGTTCACCGAAGGTTTGCCGTTGTAGACCCGCAGTGCGGCTTCCAGGGCCGCGGGATTGCTGGAGTCCAGCTGCAGGGGCACATCCACCACGCTCTGGATCCGTTTCACAGCTTCCGGCAGAAGCGCAGTTTCATCAATCCCCGGCGCGCCTACGTTTAGATCCAGAATGGCGGCACCGGCTTCCACCTGTTCCAGTGCCTGAGAGATGAGATAGGCGAAGTCCCGGTCTTTCAGTGCCTGCTGAAAGCGTTTCTTCCCCGTGGGATTCAGCCGCTCTCCAATGGGGCACACCTTGTCTGCGGTCACCGACTGCAGCGCCGAACAGACAACGCTTTTCGGCTCGCAGGGAATGCGGTCCGGCTGCAGATCCGTCACCGCCGCTTTCAGCGCCTGGATGGTTTCCGGGGTGGTGCCGCAGCAGCCTCCTGCCACTGTGACCCCTGCTTCCAGTGCCGGCAGCAGGTCCTGGACAAACTGCGCATCCGAGAGTGAATAGGACCCGTCCCGGGGATCCGGCAAGCCGGCATTGGGTTTGGCCGCCACGGGCAGGTGGGTATTGGCCAGCACTTCCTTCAGCAGCGGGACCAGCGTATCCGGTCCGGCAGAGCAGTTGATCCCCAGACAGTCTGCCCCCAGGCCGGTCATGGTCCGGGCAAAGATTTCCGGGGTGGTGCCGGTGAAGGTGCGTCCATCTTCCTGGAACGTCATGGAGACCAGAACCGGCAGGTCACTGTTTTCCTTCGCTGCCAGCAGCGCCGCTTTGGTTTCATAGAGATCTGCCATGGTTTCAATGACGATCAGATCCGCAGTCTTCCCTGCTCGGACAATCGCGGCGAATTTGTCATAGGCGTCCTCAAAGGACAGCGTGCCCAGCGGCTCCAGGAGCTGTCCCAGCGGACCAATGTCCAGGGCGCACAGGCAGTCCGGTGCAGCTGTACGGACGTTGTCGATAGCAGCGGCAATGACTTCCTCCAGGGAAAAGCCGGTGTTTTTCAGCTTGTCCGGATTGGCACCGAAGGTGTTGGCATAGACAATGTCGCTGCCAGCCCGGGCGTAGTCCCGGTGCACTGACTGAACCAGTGCCGGGTCGGTGATGTTCAGCAGTTCGGGAATGGTGCCGGGTTTCATGCCCCGTTTCTGCAGCATAGTGCCCATGGACCCGTCCAGCAGCAGGATCCGGCCGTTTGAAGAAGCGAAGAGACTGGTTTTATTTTCCACAGGTTTGTCCTTTCTTTGCGAGAGCGCAGGGATAGAGCGTGCACACTTCACAGCCCCGGATGGACTGCGGCTGGGGTGTATCGAAAACACCAGCCATGGCGGTGATGGATTTTTCCGGCACCATGAGCAGTGTATCCAGCAGGTGGATGCCCAGACGGCCGGAGAGGTTCAGTTCCCGTTCCATGAACCGCTGCATGGCCAGAGGCAGATCTCCATAGCCGGGAGAAAACCGGTCGGAGAGATGCCGCCCGAGAGATGTTTCGATCTCCGCCTGCACCCGGTCCAGTTCCTGATCCACAAAAGCAGCGCCCGCTGCGTTGAGAAAGAGGGACCGGGTCATATCTGTCAGAGCCAGCCGCCTGACATCCCGGTCAAAAGCCGGTCCCAGGGTAATGGCCATGAGGATGATTGCGGAAGCTCCCTGCAGAAAGCCGGCTGCCATGGTACCAGGCAGGGCTTCCCCGTCTGCCACCGGCATCTCATCCCTCCAGGTCAGAGGCACCTGGCGCCAGGTGGACCGGGGCGGATAGCGGGATGGCAGTGAATCCAGTATTTCCTGCATCATGGCCCGGGAAGCTGTATCGTTGTGGTCAATGCCCGCGTAGACACAGGCAGTTTCATGCATTTTCATAATGTTTTCATTATACTTCCAAAGCCGCTCCGGAAAAGAAAAAACCGTGAACAGTTCCATGGATATTTTGAGTCGCAGTCCCTATACTAAAGTCATGAGGAACAACGAAAACAGGAATATTTCCATTTATGACCCGATGAATGCCCGGGATGTGGACCAACTCACGAAAATCATAGTATTCCGGGAACTGGATCTGTTTGACGAACAGGACCTGATTCCCATTGACCGCTACGAACAGGGCACACTTCTGGAGCGGTTCCCTTCCCTGGAAAACTGCTTCTGTCTGGTGCGTCACGACCGTCTGATCTGCGTCATTGGCTGCTTCATGGATGAAGTCATACCGGAGGAATATCCGGACATGGTGGTGAACATCTTTTCCGGCCCCCAGCTCATGCAGGTGGACAAGGCGGATCTGGCCCTTGTCTGGGACAGACGGATGGAATTTCATAATTCAGACAGTCATATCCAGGCATAGATGTAAGCGTTTCAGTGGAACAATTTTTGTGACTGTGGTATCCTTTAGCCATCTCCTTCTAGACCATACATGAGCAGGACCGCTGCATGCCGGTCCTGTTTGTGGGTACACCCAAAAGACCCGCTCAATCTGAGCGGGTCTTTTGCGTCACCGGCTCTGCCTGTGCCGGCTGAAAAGGAGAAGAACGATGAACACACATGACACCAGAAGCAGTCCTGTCCACTGCATCCAGCCTGTTTCTTCGGAAGTGTTTGGGCGGCCCGGTTTCTGCGGCGTATCCGGCTTGTCCGGCTTCGTCAATTTCTTCGGATCCGACTTGGGTGTCGCCACCACATCATATTCATATACGGGGATCTCACTGCCCTCTTCATAGATGGCTCTGGGCAGCGAGATCAGGAAAGGAGGCATGGCTTCGTAACCGGGAGCAGCTTCCGGCTGGGTAATGAGCCAGAGCCCCAGAGAAATGTCGTGGTCTGCCGTGGAGAAATCCGCAATGCCCGTGGAGGGCACGGTTTCCGACTCCCCTGCCATGTTCTGTTCCTGGGCATACTGCATGAGCATCCGGGACAGTTCATGGTTCACATCCAGATCATGGTGAGAGAGCTGTTCATTCAGCCGCTCATCCGTCACCGCAGAAGCAAAAGCCGGCAAGGCGGAAAACGCATATCCGGTATCCGTCTGAACGATATCCGCTACCTTATATATGGTAATGGTTCCACCGGGAACCGGATCTCCCTGGGGTGTGTGCACCTCGAACTTCAGAGAAGCGGGATGATTCAGATCAATATAGTCCAGCTGTTCGGCATGGACAGGAAGCCCCACAAGCAGCAGGATTGCTGTCAGGCAGGCTGCCAGTTTACGAATCACGTTCATCAGGTTCTCCTTTCGTTTTCGGTTTCCTGGTTCTGATCAGAAGCAGTATGAATAGAATAATAAGAATCGGTATCGCAATGCACAGAGCCACCAGTTTGGTATCAATCTGACCCGCATCCGAAGCAGCTTCCCACTCCGTGAGATTCTCCACCCGGTGTCCCGTAATCAGGATCCGGTGGGTGTTGATCCCATAGGGTGTGCAGGTCACCAGCGTCAGCAGATCCTTGTCCGGATCAATGGCCAGTCCTTCAATTTCCTTCGGCTCCACAATGCGGATCGTATCCACCTGATACGTCAGCGTCTCGTTCAGGACTTTCAGAATGACATAATCGTCTTCCACCACCCGGTCCAGATCGGTAAACAGCTTCGCCGATGGAAGTCCACGGTGCCCGGTAATGACGGTATGAGTTCCAATACCACCTACCGGCAATGAGGATCCTTCCAAATGCCCTGCACCAGCCGCCAGGACTTCTTCGGAAGTTCCACGATAGATGGGCAGTGAGATGTCCACAGAAGGAACGGAGATGGATCCCATGACAGATGAATCCGCCACGGAGAGCTGCTTTTCATAAGAAGCATGTTCCTCATCTGTGGGATTGAAGCGTCCGGGATTGGAAGCCAGATCAGCGTTATAAGCACGGGCGGTTTCCATCAGTTCATCATACTGAGACGTATCCAGATTCTGAACAGCTTCGGTATAGTTGGCAACAGCATGAGAGGCCATATTGTTGTTCCACCAGTTCGCCACTGTCGGATAGGCAAGGAGTCCAAGCCCGATTACAAATACGATGACAATGACAATCGTAGATAAATGGTTCTTTATAAACTTCAAGTCATCATCCCTTTCAGTGAAGTCTGGAAAACCAGGAAGTCTTTCCTGGCTTTCCAGACTGAAGGAGAGAGATTCCATCAGCCTGAAAAAGATTTAGGAGTAAACTGATCAGTCTTTGCGAGTCCGCTTGTTGGTTACATAGACAACAGCCGCACCGGCTACCATGAGAGCACCTGCACCGTAGATCAGGGTTGTACCCATACCACCGGTTTCGGGAAGAGTAGCCCGGTTAGAGTTCTTAATTGTAGCTGTAACAGCACCAGTACTTGTATCACCATTTACAGCTGTTCCCTTATCTACCGAAACATTCAGAGCAGTCAATGCTGTACTGGGGCTTGTTCCATCCCATTGATTATCGTTCTTCGTAGTGGATGTAATAGTAATCTCAAAGGGATTTTCTGGAAGTACATATCCATCAACAGTTTTAGTTTCTTTCAGATAATACGTGCCAGCATCAAGTCCTGCAATTGCGAATGTACCATTGGTACCAGTTTTCAAGACTTTTGTTCCTTCATCTTCAGAAATTGATTCACCAGAATCAGCCCATTTTACGAATTTGCCATCTTTGACAACCGCTACTCTGTGGTTATCCTTATCGCTTGTATCCCATAATTCAAACTCAACGTCTGACAGTTTGATCTGGTCATTAGCGTTATCTACCTTATTTACATCCAGTTCATAGGTAAATACGATTACAGTATCCTCTGGAGTTTCTTTGGTGGAATTGGAGTCGCTTGGGTTATTGGAGTATTCAAGTTTTACTGTGTTGGGGTTTCCTTCCAAGCCAATAACTGCATTGCTGTTCAGAGAAGCATTGAAATTTACCCGAATATCTGCACCTGCGGTAGCTGAAGAGATTGCTTTCAGGTCTGTAATTGTAATACTGAATGACTGAGTTTCATCATCATTCGTCGTAACAGCCGAAACAGTATAGCTATTTGCATCGAGTGTTGTTCCTCCAATTACCACAGCAATACTAGTGGTATCTAAAGTCAAACCTTTGCTCATTGTATCCTTGAATACATATTTATAGGTCTCATATTGGCTGATATTAGTTGGAACTTTTGAATAGAAAGAGAAGGGAATTGTCTCACCAATATTGTAGTCTGCTACATCATTGTATTTTTCACCATAGGGACTATCATTAGTTACATCGTGATCATCTTCTTTAACTTTCTTCGTAACAGTCGGTTTATCATTTTTCAGTTCAACAACCACTTTGTCTTCAGCACCGCCTACCACTTCAAGTAAAGCGGGGTTGACAACATCCGGGTTTTTTTCTGTCGTATCAACAATTACATAATAGCCCTGTTTCAACTGTGTTCCATTCGCAGGAATAGTAATTCCATTTCCCATTACGTTATCGGCTGCAAGTCGAGCAAAAGTAATAGCTACATCGCTTGATCCATTATAGTTTTTCAACACCTGGGCAACATCTGTCGCTGTTGTACAGTCTTTAAAAATGTTTTCCCCATCTGTTTCAAATGCTTGATTTGCCTTGATTGCGGTTAAGAAAGCTGTTGAGTTAATACCTTCTCCCCAGTTAATATCTGTAACTGTATTATCTGTTGATACAGTTCCACTGAAGACCTGATAGGCAGTAAACGTATGGTCTTTGAGAAGCTGTCCATCACCAGAAGCCTC
The DNA here is from genome assembly GCF_910588395.1 of uncultured Faecalibaculum sp. GTDB lineage: Bacteria > Bacillota_I > Bacilli_A > Erysipelotrichales > Erysipelotrichaceae > Faecalibaculum. Next base: position 81,319 of record NZ_CAJUPA010000004.1, read on the forward strand.
AATCGAGACATTTGCCGCAGCAATCGGCATTGCATTGATCAGGGAAGCCACAGGAGTCATTGCCATAGAGAGTGCCATTGCACCAGCAGCGATCAATTTGTTTGTTTTCATAATGTTTCCTTTCTAAAATTCTGTTTTTGAATGATTCAATTGTTTGGAGGGTTGGGAGGTTAGTGAGCTTCACCTCCCTTTCTGTTCCGTCTCCGTTTATATCTGTACAGTCCAGTTCCGGTTAGGAGGAGGATCGTTCCGGTGGCTGTATAGATCTTTGTTCCAGCGCTTCCTGTTTCGGGAAGTTCGTACAGTATTGCTTTGTTTGTTACATCAACTGCATAGTAAGCACTCGCATTTTCATTGTTGTCGAATGAAATCTCAATGATTGGATTTTCAGGAATTTCGTAGCCATCAGGAGCTTTCACTTCTTTTAGCCAATATTTGCTTTCAGGCAAATCCGAAATTTCAATCAAGCCGTCAGGATTTGTTTTATATGTATCAACGAATTCTGTACAATATTCGTCCTTATACAGTTCAAATACTGCATTGGATAATTTGACCGACTTATCATCATTGAATTTAGTGATTACCAGCCTATTGGAAATCTTCGTATTCGTAATTGTGAATTCTATGTTTCCTGGTGTACTGATTTCAACAGTTTTCTTCACCCAGATTTTCCCTCTAGTATAAAGTTTGGCTTTATCAGCATTTGACCCCTGCTTGAAGCTGGTTCCAAATGAACCGTTACTAAACGTCACATTATCTGGATTAGTTTCACCATTCCACCTATATAGTTTTGTATCTCCATTCTGAATATCGAAGCCCAACATATCATTGTAGTTTGAACTCAGATATTGAAGCCCTTGATTACCATTAAGTGCTACCAGATAGCCGCTTCCCGAACTGGATTGCAGGAATCGCCCATGATTTCTCTGGTCCAATCCTACCAAGATTTCTGCATTTCCAATGTTTGTGTAGTTCTGAATATTCTCCCTGTTTTCCATATAACCGGAAACCGTACCAGTATTTCCAGAATAGATACCATATCCATTTTCTGTTGAACCAGTCTTATTCAAAACTTTGTTACCTGCTTCATATACCAGAATATATTCTTTTCCGTATTCCACAGATTCTGCAGGAACCCAAGCATCTTGCTCTACATATTCCTCAACAGGAGTTGTCTGATTCCCCGATTTATCTTCTTGTATAGAAGTCATATAGCCGGGAGCACTTGAACTTTCTGTTACCCAATATTCGTACTCCCTGCCATTGTTATCAGTAGTCGGCAAATCATTCCATGTGTACTCCCATTTATTTCTAAGATCTGGTCCTTGGTTATTCTGTGCATTTAGAATGATAACTCTTACTGTTTCTGGATCTGATCTGTGATTCTCCTTTAGATCTCTTAGCAGCGTCACTGTAACTGTATGTTCCTTATGACTCTCAGCTCCATCACTCCAGGTCTTTTTTACTGTAATATCTCTTACCGGTACTACCTTATTGATAAAAGTGGCTCCTGTACCTGTCAGTGAAATACTCCAGTTATATCTTTTATTAATTTCAAACTCATTTGCGAGATCATCATTGGTCAGTTGTTGTGTATTTATTTGACTGTTGACACTCTCCCAGGAATCACCAGATTTCTTATAAGTCTGAACAGAATTAATTGTTGTCGTATACTCAATAACTATGATCGTTTCATTCTGATTTGTTTTGGGATTGAAAAAGGTAATATTAACCGGTTCGCTTTGCTTTGATCTGTAATTCACCGTCAACTTATAAACAGATTCATCAAACAGAACGCCTTGCTGTTCACTCTTATTCTCGAAAACATAATAATCAAGCGATCCATTTAGTTTATCATCAGGAACTTGGATAGAAACAGCCGCAAATGAGAATGCACCACTTTCATCTGACGTGGCTGTCGAAATGACATTTCCTCCTTCCTCTTTATCGGATAATGTAAATCTGTAACCAGCCTTGCTTGCTGCAGTTGTAGCTCCATTCACATCTTCCAACTTCTTTAAGCCATTCACGGTCAAAGTATCCGAGTTGTAGATTCTCCGAATATTTCCGCCAACCATATATCCATTAACGAGGATTCCTCCTCCATTCATATCTGATCGGTTATTGGTGATTTTTAACGAATATCCGAATATTGTTGAGGTCGCTGAGCACCTCTAAAGTTTCTGAATCAAA
>NZ_CAJUPA010000005.1 GCF_910588395.1 uncultured Faecalibaculum sp.
CTTTAGGTAAAGGGCTTCTCGCCGATTTCACGCTTCAAACTGTAAAAGACGGGATGGTAACAGAAAAAATCAGTCCGGGCAATCCCGAAGAAACAAAAACCATCATCCTGTGTCTCCCGAAGCCAGGGACCCGGCTCTGAAAAACAGACCGCCCATGGTACGATATCCGGGAGGTGATTGCCATGTCTGCTGACATCAACTGGGAGAAACTGGGAACCACGCTGTGGCTGCCTGTTCTGGAAATCTGTGCCGGGCTGATTCTGGGGCCCTTTGTGAAGCGGATGATTCTGCGCATGGCCCGCAAGGCCCCCAACAAAGGGGTGCTGACGTTTCTGGCTTCCCTGGTCAATGTGGTGATCATGGGCCTGTCCTTTCTGCTGGCCATGGAACAGCTGGGATTCAAAATGTCCGGCACGCTGAGCCTGCTCTCGGCAGTGGGACTGGGGATGACACTGGCTCTGAAAGACAACATGGCCAATGTGGCCGGAGGGCTGCAGATTCTCCTCACCCGCCCTTTTGCCGTGGGAGACTACATCTCCGTGGGCGGCAATCAGGGGACTGTGTCCGGCATTGAGCTGATGTATACCACCGTGCGGACCAATGGAAGCAAGGAAGTCATCATTCCCAACTCCCTGCTGGTCAGCGATACGATCGTGAACTGGAGCAGGGATCCGCTTCTGCATCTGACCGTGCATCTGCATTATCCGCTGCCGGGCAACGTGACCGAAGCCCTTGCCAAAGCCAGCGGCATCGCTGCCGGCTGTCCGCAGAAACTGCCGGAGGAAGAGGTGCAGGTGTGGTGCTCGTCTCTGCACAAAAACCAGGCCAAACTGGCCGTATCTGTTCCCATTCACGGAAAAGATGTGAAACCCGCCAGACGCTGGCTTCTGACAAACCTGGCAGTTCTCACCGACCGAAGAGATCAGGCAGCGCAGCCTGCTGCCGGCACCACACAGGAGGAACAGGATGATCACCAGAGCTAACATCAAAGGCCATCTTCACACCATTAACGTCCACAAAGCCCTTGTCATGCGGCTGTGCTTTCGCTGCGGCCTGTACAGACAGGGGATTCTGCATGATCTTTCCAAATACAGTCCCCTGGAACTGAAAACCGGATTCCGGTATTACCAGGGAAACCGTTCCCCCATCGACGCGCAGAAAGAGCAGGAAGGCTATTCCTTTTCCTGGCTCCATCACAAGGGGCGCAATCCCCACCACTGGGAATACTGGCTGGACAACGGACCGCAGGGCGTTCATCCGGTGAAAATGGAACGCCGCTATGTGGCGGAAATGTTCTGCGACCGGGTCGCTGCCAGCATGGTGTATCAGAAAGACAAGTACACGGACCGTTCTGCACTGGAATACTACCGGGCCGGCAAAGACCGGATCATGATCCATCCGGAAACTGCACGGGATCTGGAATATCTGCTGGAATACCTGGCTGACAACGGTCTGGACCTGACGCTGGACTTCATCCGCCGGGTCTATCTGCCGGCAGGACTGGAGCAGATGTTGCCACTGTGATGCTGATCTCTGCCTGTTCATATGAAAAAAGAACAGGCATGCATGTGTTGTCCGCTTTGCATGGTCCCGCACCGGAAAGCCGGATCCCCGCAGGAGAACTGTCGTTCCTGCGGACATCCGGCTTTTTCGTATCCTGTCTGTCCAAACCGTCAGGTTTCACCGACCTGTGCTGACAGGGATGTCTGAAAGCTGCAATCTTACTCCACGGTTACGCTTTTGGCCAGATTCCGGGGCTTGTCCACATCGCATCCCCGCTTTTCCGCCGCTTCAAAAGCCAGCCGCTGCAGCAGGATCGTGACCGGAATCACCGCCAGATACGGGTGCACATCCGGGATCCGGATCACGTCCTGAAATCCTTCGGCGTTCTGACTCTGTCCCGTGATCAGCGTCACATCTGCACCCCGGGCCATAGTTTCCCGAATGTTGGAAATCGTTTTGGCAGCCACCTCCGGCTGCGTTGCCAGAGCAATCACCACGGTCCCCTCTTCGATCAGGGCAATCGGTCCGTGTTTCAGCTCACCGGCATAATAGGCATCCGCATGAATGTAGGAAATTTCCTTCAGCTTCAGCGCTCCTTCCAGCACACTGACATAATCCAGCTGCCGGCCAATGAAGTACGCATCGTGACGGTCTTTCAGCGCCTCTGCCCCATGACTGATCCCGTCCGGAACAGCCTCCAGCATATCCTGGGCCACCCGGGGCATCCGGGCCAGATCCTGTACCAACCTGCGCCGGTCCGGCACCAGTGCGCCGTACAGGTCCGCCAGCTTCAGCACGATGGCTGCCAGAAGCACCAGCTGCGTGGTGTAGGCTTTGGTGCTGGCCACGGCGATTTCCGGACCCGCACAGGTGTACAGTGCGGCGTCCGACTGTCTGGCCAGACTGGATCCCAGCACATTGGTCACCGACACACAGGGAGCTCCCGCTTTTTTCGCTTCCTTCAGCGCCGCCAGCGTATCCGCAGTTTCTCCGGACTGAGAAATGAACAGACACAGTGTGTCCGGTCCCAGGGGATAGTCTCCATACCGGAATTCACTGGCCGGAATGCAGAAACAGGGAACCGGGATCCATTTCCGGAACAGATACTGCGCATACAGTCCTGCATGCCAGGCGGTGCCGCAGGCAATGAAATACACGGCTTTCATGTCGTGCATATCCAGAAAGTCCAGCTCCGGCATATTCACATCTTCCTGGAAAATCCGCCCCCGGAGCGTTTCCGAAAGCACATAGGGCTGCTCATGCATTTCCTTTTCCATAAACGTGTCAAAGCCGCCTTTCTGTGCTGCCTGCACGTCATAGTCCACATGCAGCCATACCGGCTGGACAGGTTTTCCGTCAAAATCATACAAGCGGATCCCATCGGGTTTCAGTACCGCAATCTGCCGGTCTTCCATCGCCACGATATCCCGGGTGTATGCCAGCAAAGCCGGAATGTCGCTGGCGCAAAGGGAAGCCTGTTCTGTCTGCCCCAGGACCATAGGAGAATCCTTCCGGGCAGTATAGACGGTATCCGGAAAATCCGTGCAGACAGCGCACAGGGCAAAGCTTCCATCCAGATACCGGACTGTTTTCCGGACAGCCTCCAGCATATCTCCCCTGTAGTAGTAATCCAGCATATGCACGATCACTTCGCTGTCGGTTTCGGAATGAAAATGGTATCCTGCATCCTCCAGAAACTCCCGGATCGGCCGGTGGTTTTCAATGATGCCATTGTGCACAATGGCAATGGTTTCCGTCTCATTCACATGAGGATGCGAATTCAGATTGCTTGGGACCCCGTGGGTCGCCCACCGGGTATGACCAATGCCCGTGGTCTGCGGCCACCGGCCGCCTTCCATGGACGCCGCCAGCGTGGCCAGACGTCCTTTTGCCTTGACTGTTGTCAGTCCCTGACCGGACACCAGTGTGACCCCTGCAGAGTCGTACCCCCGGTACTCCAGCTTTTCCAGTCCCTGCATCAGAAAAGGCAGTGCAGGCGTGCTGCCTGCACAGGCTGTGATTCCACACATAAAAAAACCTCCATTCTTCATGGAGGGTACCGGCAGCAGGTCTGTTCAGCTCTCGCGAACTGGTTTTGTCTGCTGCCTCAGGCTGTACCTGCCTCCAGATCATCCGCCGAATCTTTCGATCAATCTGGTCCTCGTCAACTGCGAAGGCAGTCCTGGCGCTTATGCTGTTTCTGACTCCATGAATGGAATCACTATACAGAACTTTAACAGATTTCTCAATGGCTCTGTCTGGAACTCAGGTCGATCCGGTACCGGTAACGGTCTCCCCGGAAATAGGAAATGGTGTATTCCACCGGGTCATTGCGCAGGTCGTATCCCGTCCGCTGACGAACCAGCAGCGGCGACCCTTCCGGAATCCCCAGTTTTTCTGCCACCTGACCGGAAGCCAGATCGGAATACAGCTCATCATGGGACAGTGCCGGCTGACTGCCGGTGATCTGTTCATAGAGACCATACAGTGAGCCGCTGTATGCATCCCGGTCTTCCGGAAATCCGAGACCGCAGGGAATCCAGGTGCGGAAGAACACAATGGGCTCGCCGTCTGCGGTTCTGATCCGGTCGATCCGCAGACACTCTTTGCCGGACTCAAACGCTGCCTGCACTTCAACAGGGGGCACTTCCCGCACCACCTGCACAAAAGGCGTGTCAATGGCATGACCCTGCTGTTCAAATTCCGCCGTCAGACTGATCAGCTGATTCACGTCTTCTTCAATGCCCTTGCGCCAGATCACCTGTGTACCGCGTCCCCGGGAACGCTCCACATAGCCTTCCTGCTCCAGACTGGATATTGCCTGGCGCACAGTGATCCGGGACACACCATACTGGTTCTGAAACACGATTTCTGCCGGAATCGTCTCATGGCGCGCATATACGCCATTTTCGATGTCCTGACGGATGATTTCCTTCAGCTGCATATACAATGGCTGGGCACCCCGCCCGAAATCCAGATTCTTCATAATTCTCTCTTCTCCTGAACACGCTCCTTCCTGCAGCAGCAAGGCAGCCGCTGCAGATCCGGTCATGCCTCTTTCTCGGTAAGACCCAGAAGCTCCAGGATCCGGGTCAGATCTTCATCATTTTCGTAATGGATGCTCACGGACGAACCGCTGATGCGGACTCCTGTCTGAAAGAAACCTTCCAGTTTTCTGGCGGCATCCTTCACAAACACATCATCCGCCGGACTGAGTTTCTCCGGCTTTTTCATATTCTCCTGTCTGACCAGCTGCTCCACTTTCCGGACAGACAGACCCTGAGATACAGCTGTTTTGGCGATTCTGCGCATCTGGTCTTCACTTTTCAAAGACAGCAGCGCCCGTATGTGTCCCATGGACAGTTCCTTGCGGATGGCATACTGCTGCACATCCTCCGGCAGCCGCAGCAGCCGCAGCGTATTGGCAATGTGCTCCCTGGACTTGCCGATGCGGTGAGCCAGCTGATCCTGCGTATAGTTCAGACTCCTGATCATCTGCTGATAGGCACGGGCTTCCTCGATGACATTCAGATCTTCCCGCTGAATGTTCTCCAGCAGTGCAACCTCCATCATCTCCTGGTCGCTCATCTCCACAATGATCGCCGGAATTTCCCCCAGTCCTGCCATACGGGACGCCCGCAGACGCCGTTCTCCGGCAATCAGGTCGTATCCCTGCACACTTTTCTTCACCAGAACCGGCGTAAACACACCATGCTGCCGGATGGACTGGGACAGTTCCTCCAGACCCGCCTGATCAAATACTTTCCGGGGCTGATAGGGATTCGGCCGGATCTCGCTGACGGGTATCTTTGTCTGTTCTCGGACCCGTTCATCCTGCTGACCATTCTGAATATCATCCAGGACCCGGGTCACATCCCCGCTGAAAATGGCCCCCAGGCCTTTGCCCAGGCCGGTGTTTTTACTCATTCTCTTCCTCCTGTCGGGCACGTTCCAGAATCTCCTCTGTCAAAGCCTCGTATTTCTGCGCTCCTGTGCACCGGGGATCGTACTGGAAAATGGACAGTCCGCGGCTGGGAGCCTCCGACAGCCGGACATTTCTCGGAATGGAAGTCTGGTACACCAGACGGCCGAAAGTCTGTCGCACTTCCTGGGCCACCTCCACCGACAGCCTTGTCCGGATGTCATACATCGTCATGAGAATGCCTTCGATCCGCAGACGGGGATTGGACGTATGCTGCACCAGCCGGATTGTGATCAGCAGCTGGGTGATTCCTTCCAGGGCATAGTATTCGCACTGCACCGGAATGAGCACGGTGTCCGCAGCTGTCAGAGCGTTGGTGTTCAGAAGCCCCAGGGAAGGAGGACAGTCAATGAGAATATAGTCATAGTCTTCCTTCAGCGGCGCCAGCGCCTGCGCCAGCAGCTGTTCCTTTCCGGTATCCAGCTTGTCCATTTCCAGGTCCGCCCCGGCCAGGGCCAGATTCGCGGGCAGAATGTCAAAGCCGTTGGCCTCGCTGTGCACCACTGCCTCCTGCACCGGAACACCCTCCATGAGAACGGAATACACCGTGGGCTGGTCCTCCGTGGAAAACGCCGACAGTCCCTGGGAAGCATTGCCCTGGGAATCGAAATCCACCAGCAGCACTTTTTTGCCCGCGGCAGACAGGCCTGCAGCCAGATTGATGGCTGTGGTGGTTTTTCCCACGCCGCCTTTCTGATTGGAAATCGCCATCACTTTTGCCATGCATCATCCTCCAGAGGGTGTTTCTTGATCTGACCGAAATTGCGGGGATATCTCCGGTCCGAGAGCCCCTGTTTTTCAAAATACAGATTGACACGGTTTCCTGCTTCCAGGGACGTATCCGTTTCCCGGATCAGTTTCAGATGAAGTGCCTTCAGCGCCGGTGCAGCAGCCGCCAGTTCATCCTGCGCCCCGGGGCCCTTCAGTGCAATGATCAGTCCCCCGGGCCTGGCCAGCGGTGCCGTGAGCTCCAGCAGGATCGACAGCCTGGCTACCGCCCGGCTGCACACCGCATCAAAGCAATCCCGGTGGTCCGCCGCAAACTCCTCCGCCCGCTCCGGCACGATTTCCAGTCCCTGAAGCTGCAGAGAATCCTTCACTGCTTCCAGAAACCGGCAGCGTTTCTTCAGCGGTTCCACCAGTGTGACTTGAATATCCGGCCATGTGATTTTCACAGGAATACCCGGAAATCCCGCACCGGTTCCGATATCCGCCAGTGTGCGGATATCCATGTCCGCAAAAGGCAGAATGGAATCCAGAAAATGCTTTTCCCAGATCTGAGACGGCTCTGTAATCGCCGTCAGATTCATCTTTTCATTCCATTCAATCAGCAAATCTGTATATGTACGGAACTGCTGCATCTGGTTATCGCTCAGCTTGATGCCTCTGTCCAGGCAGGCAGTCCGGAATTCCTGTTCAGTCATTGACGAATTCTCCCTCTTCTGTACCCGCCATTATATCACATCGGTATGATACAATTACGCCATGAAAAGAATGACCAGTCTGCTGGCGGCACTGCTGATCGGTGTGATCGCCGGCGCATTTCTGTTCTTCGGCGCCGTGAACCTGAACATTGTACAGTCACAGCCTGAAGTAACCGGCAAAGTGGTGCTGCGGGAGCTGGAATCTGCCAGCAGCCTGATCACCACCCGCTACAACTACAGCAAAGTCGGAAAGTACGAGAATTCTCTGGAAATCAACGGCTGGAGCATTCCCCTCACCGACAAATTCTTCATCCTCACCTACGATGGACAGGCACTCCTGGGCTGCGATCTGGACACCGCCCAGGTGGATGTGAACAAATCCGCAAAAACCATCACCGTCACGCTGGACCCGGTGAAGATTCTCTCCAGCTCCATTGATGAAAAGAGCATCGAAGTCTACGACGAATCGAAGAACCTGTTCAATCCCATCAGCGTGAACGACTACAAGGAATTCGCCTCCCGGCAGAAGGAAGCAGTCGAAGAGGAAATCCGCTCCAAACCGGTATTCGAAGAAGCAAAGGAAAACACCGTGAAAGCCATTACGGAAATCCTCGGACTCACGGACGGCATCCGGGATGTCTACACAGTACAGGTTGAATTCAGAGAAGGCGCAGAAGACAACACATGAAGCGCCTTCTTGCTTTTCTGACAACCGGACTGCTGATCGTCAACAGCATTCCCTATCCCCAGCTCATGATGAAAACCGCCGTGCTCAAAGTTCCCGACCGCACAGGCACGGAACCGGTCAGCTACGAAACCATCGCGAAAATGCAGCAGGAACTAGCCGCCTGGCCGGTCCTCACTCAGGCCGGTCTGCAGGCCCATGAACAGGAAAAAAACGCCGGCACCTACGTCATCCCCGGCATGAAATCCACCCTGTCCATGGACAGAGACGGACGTCCGGATACCTGTGTGGACATGACCCCCCAGGGTCTGGCAGTCACCGACGACTATATTTTCATCTCTGCCTACTGCCACGAAAAAGAACACAATTCCGTTCTGTACATGATCAGCCGGGACAGCCACGAGTTTGTCAAAACCATTGTTCTGGAAGGCCAGCCCCATGCAGGATCTGTGTGCTGGGATCCCGTCTGGAAACATCTGTGGGTCTCCACCGGCTACACCAACAACGCCAGCGCCAGCTACCTGCGAATCCGGGACATCGAAAAATACAGCTTTTCCCAGACCGGAAAACCGCTGCCCTGGTACCGGACACAGAAACTCACCCAGCTCACCAGAAATTCCTTCATGACCTGTTACGACAGCCGTCTGTATGCCGGAACCTTCACGCTGGACGAACCCACCATGCGTCTGCAGAGCTTCGATCTGATTCCTCCCGGACGCATGGCCCGCAGCGGGACCATAGCCGGCAGTGCCATCATCGGCCAGCAGTGTCAGGGAATCACCTTCACGGACGACTATGTTTTTCTGACTTTCTCCTACGGACCCTACATCCCCAGCACCCTGTGCGCTTACCCCAGAACCGCAACCCGGTTTCTGAAAAGCGACGCCATCCGCTCCTGGCAGCTGCCTCCCTGCCTCGAACAGCCCTATGCCCTGGACAACACGCTGTATCTGATGTGGGAAAGCCCCGCCCGCTGCTTCCGCAATGAGCTCATGACGCACATTGACCGTGTCCTTGCTCTGGACATCAGCCGCATGATGCACTGATCCGCTCCCGAATCCTTCATCCAGTCCGCTGCCCCCTGGTGCCTTTTGTCGCACCAGGGGGATTCTGTTTATCCGGACCCTGCAGCCATCCACCTGAAAACCGGGACCTGCCTCCCGGATTACACAAAAAAAGCGTGAGTTCTCAGCTCTTCGCCGCCTCTCACGCCTGGGATCCTGCTTCCATCATCTCATCAATCAGCGCACATACCCGCTGTGTATTGCCGCCGCCGGTATGAGTCAGGTATTTGTCCCTGAAATCGTCCAGCTTCTTCCAGTCATACCGATCCAAGTCCTTCACCGCCTGCACCAGCTGCTGTTCACTGAACGTCACAGCACCCGGGAAATCCGCTTCATAGGGCATGTTCAGCCCTATCGTGTTTCTGTATTCCTCCAGATCCGGCACATAGCTGATCATGGGTTTCTGCAGCAGAGAATAGTCAAAAATCACCGAAGAGAAATCCGATACCATCGCCGTGCTCAGATGCATCAGCGCATACAGATCCTCCCCCGAAAGATCCAGACTCCTGTCATCCACCTCAATCGTCTGCCGAAGCAGCGGATGATACTTGGACACCAGGATCCAGTCCTCCGGCAGATCCTTCACCACTGCCTGCGCCGAAAACGAAGCAGGCCGCATGCCATCCATGATATTTCCCCGAAACGTCGGTGCATACAACAGGATTTTCTTTCCCTTCAGCTGCGGATACTTCTCCAGCAGCACCCGGGCTTTTTTCTCCATTGCCCCGGCATCCAGCAGTGTATCCAGCCTGGGACACCCTGTTACCTGCACCTGCGCCGGCTGAACCCCGAACGCCTCGCTGTAAACCCGCTGCCACACCGGGGAACAGGCCAGAACCGCATCATAATTGCTCACCGTGTACTTCCGCCGGATCTGGTTGCCAAACCGCTTCACCGCCCCGCACGCATGCCACACCTGCAGCACCTTCGTCGATTTCGGTTTCATATGCGAAATCACATAGTTGTTGTCATTGAGAATCACCAGCTGACTGCGCTTGATCTCCACCAGCTGCCGCAGACAGTTCAGAAAATACAGGAAGTCCCCCCAGAGATTCTTCCGGAATACCATGAGATCATACCGGATCTCCCACCGTCCATCCTTTTTCAGCTGCTCATCAATCAGTGCGAAATCACTGGTCAGACGATTGTGCGTCAGAGAAATGAAGGTGATGGTCCCGGGTTTGGGCTTGATCCAGAACGTGCAGATATCCACAATCCGCAGACAGAAATTCAGTATCAGTATTTTCAGTCCCATGACCCTCACCTCCTTCTTCACTGCCGATGCGGCTGCGCCTGGCCCGGGCTTCAGCTGTCTTCAGGCCCGGTTCCGGCATTCAGTCTGCCGGCCAGCCAGTCCAGCACTCTGGCGGCTGCATGGCCGTCTTCCCGGTTATTATACCGTTTTGTGAACACGGGATACCGGGAATCGTCGAATTCCCCCGCTGCCAGATCTTCCAGCAGAGACTCTTCCTGCCGGTAAATCTTTCCGGGAAGTTCAGTTTCGATGTCCATGTAAAAGCCCCGCAGATCGCCGGCATAGCTTTCCAGATCATACATGTAAAAATACACCGGCCGTCTGAGAATGCCATAGTCGAAGAACACCGAGGAGTAATCCGTTACAAGCGCATCCGAGACCACATACAGCTCCCGGATATCCGAATCCGCCGGTACTGAGATCAGAAAATCCTTCAGATCCGGATCATCCCGGAATCTGTTTACAATCAGATAATGAGGCTTGAACAGGACCACCGTATCCGGTCCCAGTTTTTCTTTCCATTTTCTGAAATCCGCCTTCAAGTCAAACGTGTACCCGGATGCCTGCCAGGAATCATCCCGCCAGGTGGGGGCATAGAGAATCACCTTTTTACCCGCCGGGATTCCCAGTTCCCTGCGGATCCGCTGCACATCCTCTTCGGTACAGGAAGACAGAAAATCATTCCGGGGATATCCGGTTTCAATCAGCTTCTCCGGCTGTATGCCGAATGCATGGGGAAAGACTTCTGTGCAGAAGGCATTGGGGCTGATCATGGCATCATATCTGGCAGAGTCCGTATCATAGGTGGCGCACATCTGTTCATATGACAATCCGGAGCGGTAAAATGTCTGCCCCGGCGCCGCATCAATGTCGTGTCCCAGTTTTTTCAGCGGCGTGCCGTGCCAGGTCTGCAGATAGATCTGGTTTTTCTTTTTATACAGGTACACCGGCATCTTGCAGTTGAAGATCCAGACCTTCGCCCTGGCCAGATGGAAAAAATAGGAAAGGGACAGGTAGCGGATGACACTGGCACCGGGAATAGTTTCCTGTTCCGGACTGCGCAGTACCCAGACAAACCGATACCCGGAAAACTGCGGATCTTTCTGCATGGCTTCATAAATCGCCCGGGGATTGTCACTGCAGCTTCGGCCGTGGAAAGCCAGAAACAGAATCATATGCCGGTCAACGGGTACCAGCCGGCACAGGATCCGGTACAGAAAAGCAAAAAGCGGAACCAGTGATTTTTTAAGAACTCTGAGCAGTTTCATGGGTTGCACCTGCTTTCCGGAAAAAAGAACACTGAACCAGCCATTTCAGCGGGTTCTGCAGCAGCCAGACCGTGGGAATCTCTGCCAGCATGACAAGACACACCGCCCCTGCGGTGATCATCCAGGGACTGGCTGTCCACATTTCCATAATGTCTCGGGCCATCCCTGTGTAGTGAAATGTCGTATGGGTCAGGTAAATCAGCATGGAATTCCGGCCGCACCAGCCAAGCCAGTTCATTCTGAGGTGCAGATTCTGAAGCATCATCAGAATCCCCATACAGGTCGCCGAAGCGGATGCAAAAAACAGAACGGGATTTCCGAGAATGGAATAGTGGATATCCGGCTGCGCATTGAGCATGCCGGTGACAAACCCGACTGCCACCAGCAGAAAACCGTTGAGCAGGCTCACTGGAAGTCTGTTCTCATGACGCCGGTACCAGTATCCGAGGCTGGTGAACACAGACAGGACCAGAGTCCGGTTGATCAGATTGCAGTAGAACATCAGGCTGTCGGGCTGATAGGGATCATGGGCAGCGATTGCACCGGAGCTGAACAGCGTGATCAGACACAGCAGTCCTTCCCATCTGAGCAGTCCGGTTTTCCGCAAAAAGAAAAACAGGAGAGCCGAGAGAAAGAACGCAGGAAGATACCACAGGGCGCCGTCACCGGAAAACAGCAGCAGCCGGCTGATGGGATCAATGAATTCCTCAGGATCGCTCTCCACAAAGAAATTGATGACTGCCTTGAGAAAGGAGAAAACAGCAAAGGGATACAGCAGCACCCGGGTTTCCTTCCGGGCATACTGTCCGAATGTCTGACGCACCGGCTTCATTCCCTGCAGATATCCGTTGACTGTCAGAAACAGCGGCAGATGAAAGGAGTAAATCCATTTTTCCAGCCCGGTTTCTCCTGTCATCAGATGCCCTGTCACCACAAGGATGATGGCAATTCCCTTGGCATAGTCCAGGACCGGGTTTCTGCTTGCGGTGGCTGTCATTCCAGGATCTGATAGAATTCCTGCAGCGCCTGCCTGTTGAAGGCTTCTGCATCAAAGGGCTTCAGCTTCAGGGTGTGATCATAGGCTTTGATCATGCCTTCATACAGCCCCTGCTGGCTGTCATCCACCAGCTCGCCATATCCCTGTTCCAGAAACTCCCTGGGGCCGGTGATATTGGTGGAAATGACCGGCTTGTCCAGAATGAGGGCTTCCATGATGGACATGGGAAGTCCTTCATAGAAGGAAGACAGAATGAAGCAGTCACATTTGGCCAGTACCGGGAAGGGGTTGGAGAGTGACTGAATCAGAATCACGCGGTCCAGTCCGTGATCCTGACAATATTCGCAGAGTTCCCTGTATTCCTGACCATGACCGCCAATGATGAACAGGGCAGACTGGGGATGATTCCGGTGGAATTCTTCAAATGCCAGGATCAGCCGCTTCAGGCCTTTTTCCGGAGAATACCGGGCAACGTCTATGAATTTGTACAGCGAAGAATCATTCAGTATCTCTTCGATTTCCTTTTCTGTATGCGTGGATTCTGTATTGGCGTCAAAAGCGAATGGCAGCGCCGCATTCTCATGAATGCGCTCGATATTGTTGACGTTGTGCACCACTTTGATTTTTTCATCGGCAATGCCGGGCACCAGTTCCTTGATTTCCGGAACCATGCTTTCCCGGATCGGCACAATGGTGTCGTAATCTTCATAGGCCCTGAGAATGGACGGAATGTGATAATTTGACCGCGTATCCTTTTCCTTGCGCATATCATTGTGGACATAAATAACCCGGTGAGTATTTTTCAGCTGTCCGAACAAAGCAGCAATGTTGCGCTCGTAGCCGGTAAAGTGGATCACGTCCGAGAACTGGTTTTCTGCGAAAATCCGCCTGGCTTCCCGCTGGAACATCGCATCTATGCGTTTCAGAACAAATTTGGAAGTGATATTGAATCTGTAATACAGCAGCTGACAAAAGGCATCCATGATCGTGATATCCTTCCATCCCTGGATGGAGATATAGGATATATCTTTGGGAAAGTCGGAAATCACATAATTGTAGCGCTGTACTCTCTGTTTGAAGAACATGACAAAGAAGTTGTATTTTTCTGTATCCAGATGATTCAGCAGTCCCCGAAGTGATGTGGTCAAACCGTTCTGCGCCAGAGACCCGCCAAAAATCAGCACATTCTTCTTCCCGTTCCGGTAGGATTTTCCGTCAATCAGATGCAGATCATGCTTTCCGAAGAAAATCTGGTCTCTGATCATTGCCGCTGTATCCTGATGATCCCAGGGATCAAAACGCTCAATGAACTCTGTATAAGGGCGAACCTCCGGATCATTGATTTCCCGGATCAGTTTCTGAACGGTATCAGCTTTGGGAAACGGCAGTTCTTCATAATCCATGTACACCCCGCGGGTGGCAAAGTATTCATCTTCGTCATAGGCAAAGAGAACGATTTTCCGTCTAGTGTTCGCAAAATCAAAGAACACGCTGGAGTAATCGGTCACCAGACAGTCCGCAATGGACAGAAATTCGTAGGTTTCATATTCTTTGGGGAATGGCCGGATATGGCGGTAGCCTTCATATTCCAGTTCCGCATTGAGAAAGTTGTGCAGATTCACATAGAATATCTGATCATCCCGCAGGCGTTTGTCAATTTCCATCAAAAAGTAGCGGACCGCCAGCAGCTGTTCCTGCACGGACCGTTTTGCCACAGTTCCCCGCCAGGTGGGCATGTAGGCAATGATCTGATATTCTGTCAGTTCCAGCTTTTCCCGGAGCCGCTGCTGCTGCTCTGTCTGATAAAATACGTAGTTCCTTGGATATCCGTTCAGCGAGTAGTTTCCCGGGAACAGTTCATCCAGCATGTAATCCCGCCGCATGTGAGAAAACGTGAATTCATTGGGATACAGCAGATAATCTGCCATGAAGAAATTCCTCTGCGTATTGCCGATTTCATTGGGAGCGGAAATGATGGAGCGCCCAAGGGTTTTCAAAGGCGTGCCATGCCAGGTGTTGAAATACATCTGTTCCGGTCGTTTGATGAAATAGACAGGAAGGGTAGAGTTGTTGAACAGATACTTCGCTGTGGCCAGAGCCTTGCAGTACTGATGGGAGTGCACTTCCACAAGTTCGTAATCAGTAAAACCATGGAAATCCAGAAAACGCTGCACTTCTTCATGGTTTTTCCGGTTGCAGGCAATGACTTTATGATAATCACTCAGTCTCGGGTCTTCGGCAATGGCTTTGTAAATGTAGAAAACATTTCCGGAAAAATTATTGGCGCTGTAGGATTCGAAAAAAATCAGCTTTTCATCAATGGGTTCTTTTTCGTAGTAACTGGTGAAATGAAATCTCGCCCGGTACGCGCGGTTTTTTCGAAAACTGCGGACGTTCCGTTTGATGGCTTTCCAGGTCCTGGTGAATGTGCTCATTCAATCCCCAGCTCCTTCCCGTCACCGTCTGCAGGATTTTCATCCTTTCTTTCGGCTTTCTTCGATCCCAGTTCATCCTTGAGCTGGGTCGTGGATATCCCTTCAGTCCTGGGAAGATAGACAACCTCGCAGTATTCTTTCAGCTCGTCGAACTTTCCTTTCCAGTCATCCCCCATGACAAACACATCCACATCGTGGTCCTGGATGTCCCTGACTTTCTGATCCCAGGAGGTTTCCGGTATCACTTCATCCACATAGCGGATGGCTTTGACGATCTCCATGCGGTCCTTGTCGCTGATCTGGCATTTTTTCCCCTTGACTGCATTGAAGGCATCACTGGATACACCCACGATCAGATAGTCCCCCAGTTCCTTTGCCCGTTTCAGCAGATTCAGATGACCAATGTGGAACAGGTCGAAAGTTCCATATGTGATTACTTTTTTCATGAGATTTTTCTCCTTGTCATGTATTGCGCCATTGCGGTGTCATCCGTGCAAAATGCCTCACCGCATTGCTGAACCCTGTCCGGTTCACGGAAATGATATCCACATCCGAATCAGTCAGGCCTTTCCGGATCTCCCGGATCCATCATCGGCAGCAGGAGGGACCAGCCCCCAAAACACTTGTTTCAGTTCACGAATCAGGGCAATATTTCTGCATTGTACAGGTATATTGTCCTCCATTCCGGCGGTTTTAACAATTTCAATGAATGCTTTGACCTGCGAACGATATGAATGCACTTCCACGATATAATTTACCGATTTGTCATATCTGTCAAATACATCCGTCATGGAATGGACCCGTCCTCCGTTTTTGTCCCCGGCTGTCAGGCTGTATACCTGTCACATCCCGGCAATACTCATGCAGCTGGCCAACAGATAACCGAAAAACAGGACAGCAGACAATTCTGCCATCCCGTATATCGTCATGAATTTCACGAAAACAGCCGTTTCCAGCCTTTTTTCGGCTCTTTGGGCAGCAGCCGCTTCTTGAATTTCTCATCCAGAAAATCCCGCTTTTCCTGTCCCTTCATGGCATTCAGCTTTTCCACATAGGCGGCGTAGTGATCCGCAACTTCATTCACCGGTCCCATTTCCACCAGCTGTCCGCCTTCGATCCACATTCCGGTGGTGCAGAAATTGCGGACCTGGTCCAGGGAATGAGAGATGAAGAAGATTGTCTTTCCGTCGTCATTGCGAAGCTGCATCATGCGGTCCAGACATTTTTTTGCAAATCCTCTGTCACCCACGGACAGGGCTTCGTCGACAATGAATATATCCGGATTCAATGCCAGGGAAATGGCAAAACCCAGACGGGATTTCATACCCGAGGAGTATTTTTTCACAGGCTGATAGAGAAAATCTCCGATTTCCGCAAAATTGATCACATCCTGCGTGATTTCTTCAATACGCTTCTTTTTCAGCCCCAGAAGAGCTCCTTTCACTTTGATGTTTTCCAGACCAGTCAGCTGGTTGTTGAGTCCTGTGTTGATGGCAATCAGACTCTGCTCACCGTTGACTTCAATGGTTCCGGAGTCAATATCGGAAATTCCCGACAGCAGCAGCGAGAGTGTGGATTTTCCGGATCCATTGGTCCCCAGTATCCCCACCACATCGCCTTTTTTTACCTCAAAGGATACATTTTTCAAAGCATAGAATCTGGAGGAATCAGTTTTGTGCTGGTTGTCCTTGTTCCTCAGGTCATAGATTTTTGAAACATCTGTGGCCCGAACCGCAATATCCGCTTCCATGAAACACCTCCTAGATCAAATCAATGAACTTCTTCTTGAACTTGTACATCAGCAGACAGCCGGCTGCAAACAGCGCCAGAACAATCAGCCAGAAGCACAGAGTCTGCGCCGGATGCTGCCAGAAAAACTTGTGGTAGAAAATCGATTCTCTGTACCCGTTGACCAGATAATACACCGGGTTGATTTTCATGATCAGATTGATGGCTTTTGCAAACGGAACATGACTTCCGAACTGGCAGTCCCAGATAATCGGCGAAAAATACATGAGCATGCGGGTCAGGGATACAATCAGTTTCCGCACATCCCGCCACAGCATGGTCAGAACCGACAGAATCAGTGCCACTGCCTCCACAAAGCAGAAAGCCGCGAAGATGTAATACAGCAGGGAAATCCACCACCACTGCGGGTAGTAGCCGCAGGCCAGCAGCGTCACCAGGGCAATCACCAGCATGCAGCCGTGATTGAAGAACTCCTTGCAGATGACAGTTGCAGGCAGAACCGAAACCGGAAACTTCATCTTCGTAATGACATTCACCTTGGAAAAAATGGCATTGCACCCATTTGTGATGCAGGGCTGCACGAACCACCAGCAGGCATACCCCACCACCAGCCAGGGAAGATAAGCCACGGTGATTCCATTGACTTCCACCGGCTTGCGGTTCCAGGCAATGCCGAAAATCAGCCAGTATGTCAGAACCTGAATGGCCGGGGAGAGAAAATTCCAGACAATGCCGAATTTGGAATCCCGCATATCTGCAAGCAGTTCATATTTTGAAATGCTGTAAATGCGATACAGGTTGCTGAAATTTTCCCTGATCACATAGCGCATGGCTGTAAACACGGGCCACACTCCTTTCTGCACGGGCGGATTCCGGATCCGCCAGACATGTTTCACAGAATCAAAGGACCATGGTCCTTTTTTCTTCTTATCCTTAATGATACGTCAAATCGCGGATTCTGACTGTTGTTTCTCCTGCACACAGGAAAATCAGAGGTTTCTCAAAAAAAGACCAGTCTGACAGCAGACTGATCTGTTTGCGATCTTGTCCGGATCATCAGGAGACTGAAAATGATTACTCTTCTCCCTGATCCTCTTTCTCGTCTTCTTCCTCATCCTCATCATCTTCCACGGAGAGAGAATCTGTATCGACGTTGCTTTCTGCGGAAGAATAGCGGGATTTCAGATCCCAGCGGTTGCCCGCCAGACTGAAGAACCGTCCATCAATGGACAAATCTGTATAAAACTGTGCAATCTGATTGTCAGCCTGAGCGGGTGTCAGTCCCATATCCTTGACCACACTGGACCAGAGCTTGATGAATGACTGCGGTCCTTCGGATTTTGACAGAATATCATAGGCTGTTTCAGTCATTGATTTCTTCATGGAAACCTCCTTGAATGATTACATCACTTCCGGCGCGTTTACGCCAATGAGATTCAGAGCCTCTGCCAGAACGATCCGGGTGGCATTGACCAGAGCCAGCCGCCGGGCAGACAGTTCCGGATCGCTGCGGTCGATGACCTTGCAGGCGTTGTAGAAGCTGTGGAAATGAGAAGCCAGATTCTGAATGTAGTGCACCATTTTATGAACCTGACGGGTCCGGGCTGCATCCTGAACCACACGGGGGAATTCCGCCAGCACTTTCATCAGCGCCAGTTCCTTTTCATGACTCAGACCTGTCACATCTTCTGCGGGCTGCAGATCAGCGGCCCCTCTGGCAATGGAGCACATCCGCGCATGAGCATACTGCGCATAGTACACCGGATTCTCGTTGGATTTTTTCGCCGCCAGTTCCATGTCGAAATCGAGATGAGAGTCCAGAGCCCGCTGAACAAAGAAATATCTGGCCGCATCGACTCCTACGCGCTCGCACAGTTCCCGGATCGTGGTGGCATTGCCCAGGCGCTTGGACATCTTCATTTCCTCGCCATCATTCACCAGCCGGACCATCTGGATGATGTCCACATGCAGTTTTTCCGGATCATTGCCCAGCGCCTGCATGCCTGCTTTCAGGCGGGTAATGTAGCCGTGATGATCGGCTCCGAAGAAATCAATGATTTCATCATATTCCCGGCTGTACTTGGTGTCGTGATAAGCCAGATCCGGAACAAGATACGTCAGAGATCCATCCTGCTTGCGCAGCACCCGGTCCTTGTCATCTCCGTACTTTGTGGAGGCAAACCACGTGGCGCCATCGCTTTCATAACTCTCTCCGTCTTCTTTCAGACGGTCCAGAACCTGATCCACGAGACCTGCATTCCGGATGCTCTGTTCACTGCTCCAGACATCAAATCCCACACGGTAATCATCCAGATCCCGGCGAATCTTGTCCAGTTCAAAGGTAATGCCTTCCTTGCGGAAAAAATCAAGATTTTCCGGAGTCTCTTCTATATAAGCATCCCCGTATTCATCTGCAAGTTCTTTGCCCTTGATCCGGATATCTTCACCCAGATATCCGTCTTCGCCGATTTCAGCTTCCTGTCCCAGAGCCTGCAGATACCGCGCCTGCAGGGATCTGGCCAGATTCGCAATCTGATTGCCGGCATCATTCACATAGTATTCCCGGGTGACATCGTATCCGGCTTTTTTCATGATCCGGCTCACAGAGTCTCCCCAGGCTGCACCTCTTGCGTGACCCAGGTGCAGAGACCCGGTGGGATTTGCGGATACATACTCCAGATTCACTTTGATTCCGTTGGGTTCTCCGGTTCCATACTCCGGTCCTTTCCGGAGAATCTGATTCACGGCTGTCGCAAAGGAATCTCTGGCCATGGTGAAGTTCAGAAACCCGGGTCCGGCAATTTCCACTGACTGAATCCCGTAGGTTTCCCTGTCCAGGGCTTCCGCAATCTTTTCTGCAATCTGACGGGGATTCCGGTGAAGGACTTTTGCCAGCTGCATCGCTGTGTTCGCTGCAAAATCCCCATGTTCTTTGCTGCGGGGCGTTTCAATGACAATTTCCTCTGCGGGTTTGTCCAGATCAAAAGCCCGCTTCAGCGCTTCGCTGACCGCGCTTTTCAGTTTTGTATCTGCTGATTCCATCCTGGTCACTCCTTTGTCCATTCCAGCCGGAAATGCCGGCAGTCACCTTCCAGTTCATATTCCACTTCCGCTTTGCAGTCCTCTGTTTTCAGTTTTCCCACTGAAGCTGCAGCTGTCAGACAGCCCCAGGGACTGTCAATGATGACCGGACACACAGCCTGGGCACGAAGCTGCATCCGGACTGTCAGTTCCGTTCGGGAAATGATTTCCAGTCTGTCTTTTCCCACAATCCAGGTCTGCCGGGACTCGGGAGTTTCAAACTGCAGCTTCTGCCCCTGCGGGGTTTCTTCCAGATCACCCGGACCTGCATAAAGAAGCCTGTTGTTTTCCGTTAATCGAATGTCTGACATGGCGCTAGTATCGTACCATGGTCCGGATTGATTTCAATCATTTTTCCCTCTTCACAGCCATTTCCAAGCCGGCATCCCCATAAAGCTCCCGGGGAAAATACAGGCGGCGGGTGACAACGGGTTCCATCTTGTCCAGGGCACAGACAATGGCGCTTCTTTCAGAAAGCACATGGATCTGTCCCCGGGGATCCAGTACCAGAATCTGTGCCTGGCTTTCATGATAGGGAAGATATACTTTGCTGCCGGCTACATCTTCTTTCAGATAAAACTCTTCCGGCAGCTCAAGACGCTCCAGTGCTCTCTGCAGTGCCTGCTGCTGCCTGACAGAAGGATCCTCCACCCAGTCAAGCAGACGGCGGTTCAGCAGTCTGTCTGCCAGATCCGCCAGCAGCCGGTCGGAAGATGCAGCAGCCTGCTGCAGTCCGGCACTCAGTCTGTAATCATCCAGTTCGAGAAACCGGCAGGGCTGACTGAGTTCGTAGACATTTTCCAGAAGCATGATCGGAGTCTTTTGCCGGATCTGGCTGTACCGGTCAAAAAACAGCTGAAGCAGAACTTCGAAGGAACGGGCCACAGGATGCAGATAGACCTGCCAGTACATGTGGTATCTGGTCATGATATAGTCTTCCACCGAATGCATGCCGCTTTCCTTGATGCACAGCCGGCCGCTGCTCACCCGCAGACAGCGCAGAATCCGCTCCAGGTCGAATGTACCGTAGCTGGTCCCGGTTTCATAGGCATCCCGCAGCAGATAGTCCATCCGGTCTGCATCCAGCTGTCCGGAAATCATATCGCACAGAAGCGTTTTCGGATGCGTCCCCTGAATAATCGCTGCCGTTTCTGCCGGCAGCCGGGAATCGGCAGCTGCCAGAATCCGATGGATTTCTGTATCCTGCAAAATCAGATTGATGGTCATCTGTTCATGTGAACAGGCAGAAAGCCGCTCGAAGGAATGAGAGAAAGGACCATGCCCGATATCATGAAGCAGGGCCGCGCACATGACCTGCAGCTTTTCCCGCTGATTCAGCTCCCGGGCTATATCCGGCACTTCCTCTGTCATGCGCCGGACAATTTCATATACACCCAGAGAGTGGGAAAACCGGGAATGCTCCGCTGTGTGATAAACCTGAAATACGCCACCCAGCTGACGGATCCGTCTGAGTCTCTGAAACTCCGGTGTGTCCAGAAGCTGCCAGATCAGAGGCGACCGGATATGGATGTATCCATGAATCGGATCCCGAAGAACCCGCGGCTCTTCCAGTCCGGTCAGCATGTATTCTTCTGTCATTCTTTTTGATCTGCTGCCGGCTTGTACTGCGAAGTCATCCGGTTTTCCAGGGCTTTGACCAGATGCCTGTCAGATTCAAAGAATTTCCAGTTGTATATCTTGTCCGGTTCTGTCCAGACAAGATCATCATGCACATGCATGACAGGAGTCTGATCGCTGGTACAGGTAAAACATGTCAGTCTGATCATATCCTCCCCCTGCTGATCCTGACCACTTGCCAGATACTGAATATCCCGGATTCTGATTCCCATTTCTTCCTGCCATTCCCGTATCAGTGCTTCCTGTGCCGTTTCCCCAGGTTCAATTTTGCCGCCGGGAAATTCATACCATCCATCCGCTACATCGGATACCCGCCGCGCAATGAGAACTCTGCCGTCCTTTACCAGAGCACCGCATACCACTTCAATCGTTTTCACGCTCGTCTCCTGCATCTGCAGATATTCCGGCAGTGTCAGACAGAGAATCCGCTGATGAACGCCCCTCGCAGGACTCATCGATTCTCGTTTCTTCCACCACTTCAAACAGCAATGCCGCAGCGCTTTTCGATACCTGTTTTTTTACATCAGTGATCCGGACCGTCAGGCACCGGTTTCCGAACTTCAGCACCAGCACATCACCGATTTCCACTTCGGTCCCGGGTTTTGCGCGCCGTCCGTTCACTGTGATCCTTCCCTGCAGAGCCAGTTCCTTTGCCGCTTCCCGGCGCTTCAGTATCCTGGCTGTTTTCAGATATTTATCCAGTCTCATGATTTCCTCTTTCTTTCTCTTTGCAAATACACCTGCAGTCCTGCGTTATTCGCCATCTGATGGTCCGCAGAATCAGACAGCCGCTTTTTTCAGATCCTCCCGCAGCAGAAGTTCGGAGAGTTTCAGCAGAAGTTCCACCGCCCGGCGGCTTTTCCGGTCCACCAGGATCTCAATCTGGCCGGA
Source organism: uncultured Faecalibaculum sp. (assembly GCF_910588395.1). Lineage (GTDB taxonomy): Bacteria > Bacillota_I > Bacilli_A > Erysipelotrichales > Erysipelotrichaceae > Faecalibaculum. The sequence goes on from NZ_CAJUPA010000005.1 coordinate 21,973, forward strand.
TTTCATCCGCAGTTTCACCTGCCGGGACAAAGCCGATACTTCATCAAACAGCTTTCTTCCATCCACAGTCCGCGACCATTCGGCATCCATCGTAACAACGTAGGCTGCCGGTGTCTCTTTCAGCCCGGCTACACCGGGCTGCATCACAAACAGATCCAGACGACGCTGTTCAAACAGTTCCAGAACATCCTTCGGGATGCGGCCAAACAGATCCTTGACCCGGCTCTCGCAGGCAGCCAGCTGTACGGGAGTCTTTGCATCCCGGATCTCCTGATACAACGCCAGTTTGTCTCCGTCATTGTCTGTGAATCCCGCCGGAATATAACCACCCACCTGAATGGATGAAGTCTTTTCCGGCTCTTTTTTCTCCACCGGCTTGCCCTGTTTGCGGGCAATGGCTTCCGAGAGCATTTCCAGATACAGATCCAGACCAACCTGATCAATGAATCCGGCCTGCTGCGGACCCAGCATATCCCCGGCTCCCCGGATTGTCAGATCCCGCATGGCGATTTTGTATCCGGATCCCAGCTGTGTGAATTCCCGGATGGACCGCAGGCGCTTGGCTGCCTGTTCTGTCAGCTGCTTGTGAGGCTGAACCATGAGATAACAGTAGGCAATCCTGTCTCGGCGTCCCACCCGGCCCCGGATCTGATACAGCTGCGACAAACCGAAGTGATCCGCGTCTTCAATGATCATCGTGTTGGCGTTTTCAATATCCAGACCTGTCTCGATGATGGTGGTGCAGACGAGAATTTTGTATTTTCCCTGAGCAAAATCCAGCATGATCTGTTCAATATCATCCCGGTTCATTCTGCCATGAGCCACAGCAACCGGCGCATCCGGAAACTGTGCCTGTATATGAGCTGCCACAGCATTGATGTTGGATACGTGATTGTACAGGTAAAACACCTGTCCATCCCGGGCCAGTTCCCGGGCAATGACTTCCTGCACCACTGTACTCCGTTTTTCCATGACATAGGTCTGGATTGGATGTCTGTGGGCAGGAGGAGTATTCAGCTGGGAAATCGTCCGCACTCCAATCAGGGACATCTGAAGGGTGCGGGGAATGGGAGTGGCAGACAGGGACAGTACATCAATGGTATTTTTCATCTCTTTGATTTTTTCCTTGTGTTCCACACCGAACCGCTGTTCCTCGTCAATGATCAGAAAGCCCAAATCCTTGTATCTGATGGTTTTGGAAAGCAGCTTGTGGGTTCCCACCACAATATCCACTGTACCGTTTTTCAGGCCTTCCCGGATTTCCTTCATCTTTCGGGCCGGTGTGAACCGGCTTACCATTTCAACGGACGCACCTGTATAGGCAAACCGCTTCTCCAGCGTTTTATAGTGCTGCAGCGCAAGCACCGTCGTGGGACACAGAAAAGCCACCTGTTTGCCGCTTTCAATGGCCTTGAAGGCACAGCGCATGGCAACTTCTGTTTTTCCGAACCCGACATCGCCGCACAGAAGATGATCCATGGGTTTTGCCTTTTCCATCTCCGCCTTGATTTCTTCTGTCGCCTGCAGCTGATCCGGGGTGGGTACATAGGGGAACGCTTCATCGAATTCCCGCTGAAGAGCATCATCTTCGGGAAAGGCGAATCCGATTTCCTCATTGCGTTCCGCATACAGCTCCACAAGACGCCCGGCAATTTCCTCCACTTTCTGACTGACCCGTTCTCTGGTCTTCTGCCATTGACCGGAACCAAGCTGTGAAAGACGGACACCGGATCCTTCCTTGGATATGTACTTTCGCACCAGCTGAAACTGAGACAGCGGAACAAACAGTTCATCTCCGCCCCGGTACACCACATGCAGATAATCCTGGGTTCTGCCTTTCTGATTTCGCTGAACCGTTCCCATGTACTGCCCGATGCCGTACTGACTGTGCACCACATAATCCCCCGGTTCCAGTTCCAGCACATTGGACAGCATCTGGCCTTCCTTGAATGTCTTCTGATACCGCTGATGCCGGACAGGTTTGGCAAAAAGTTCCCGGGAGGTATATACATCAAACTCCGGAGAACGGAACCCTTCGTAATACCAGCCTTCCACACGCCGGATCTTCTTGCCTTCGGCCCGGTCTTTCAGAAGCTTCGCTTCTGCATCGCTGACAGCAAAATACGTCTGAAGACGCATGTTTTTCAGAAATATGTCCAGTGGTTCCTGCACCGGGTCCACAGGCCGGATTTCAGAATAAATCGGATGATGCAGATCATCAAACTCGTGAATGACCTGAAATTTCCGGTCTTTCTGAAGGCTGATCAGATCATGAAACAGCGTATAAACCGGCAGACTTTTGTGATCTGTCACCAGTTCCTGGACAAACGATATATTGTCTGTCCGTATTTTCTTCTCCGCTTCATAAACCTGCTCCTCACTGGAAAGGATCACATCTCCCTGCACATAATCCAGCAGACATCCAGGAGAAGTCAGAGCGAACATTCTGTACAGAGAAGGAGAAGTGTCATAGGACTGCACTCCCCGCAGATCCTGCTCCACCTGATCTGTCAGCACCTGGGCTGCTTCCGGATCCAGTCCCTGAATGGCGGATTCCAGCTTCTGTCTGGCACCGGCTTCAATCTGGGCTGTCTGTTCCTCCGTAAACAGCAAGTCCGTGGCAGGGACAATCTGAACACTGTCCACTGTTCTGATTGTCCTCTGCGTATTTTCATCAAAGAAGCGGATAGAGTCTATTTCTGTATCAAAAAACTCGATCCTCACGGGATGATCGTATTCCAGCGTGAAGATATCCACGATTCCACCACGGCTGGCGTACGTGAGAGGCCGGTCCACATAATTCACTTTGGCATATCCGGCACGGTTCAGATTTTTCTTCAGTGTGGCCATGTCCATCGTCATACCCGGCTTCAGTTCAAAAATCAGAGATGCGAACAGATCTCTGGAGGGCAGGAAACGGAGAAATCCCGCGGTATTGGTAATGATCAGGCGTGGTTTGTTTTCTGTGACCAGCTGCCGAAGCACATCCAGCTGTTCTTCTTTTTCTTCCGGACTGGAAGCAATTTCCTGCACCCGGAGACTCTCATCACTTGTAAACAGCAGTGTATCCTGGACCAGCGGACTCAGGCGGGCATACAGCTGCTGCGCCGCATATCTGTCTTTTTTGACGATGATCCGTGTTTTCTGATCAGCAGAAAAGGCACTGGCCAGCACCAGTGCTTCTTCCATGGGAAACAGACTGCCCAGCCTGTTTCCTCCTTCCATGATTTCTTTGACTGCCGGGTTTTCCTTCAGCCAGTCCCGTATTTCCTGTGTCATAGATGCATCATACCTTTTTTGCATTGTATCTGTTCATGGCATGCATGGTTCCTTTCCGGATGATATCTTCTCCGGCTTCTGCTGCCATATCCAGCGCCTGATCCAGACTCTGTTTCTGTTCCGGCGGGAATTTCCCCAGTACCCAGGAAATCATCGGTATCTGCACATCTTTGCCCACACCAATTCGTATTCTGTCAAATTCTTCCGTAAAAAGACAATGGATGATGCTTTTGATTCCATTGTGTCCGCCGGCACTTCCTTTTTGACGGATGCGGATTCGTCCTACCGGCAGATCCACATCATCATAGAGAATGACCACATCAGAAGGTGCGGCTTTATAGAAATCCAGACACTGCCGCAGAGCGATGCCTGAGTCATTCATGTAAGTCTGCGGTTTCAGAAGAACAACATCCTCACCGCTGATCCTGCCTTTGGCAAACTTGCTGGAGAACTTTTCCTGTGAGAATTCCAGTCCCAGTTTCTCTGCCAGTGCATCCACAGCCATAAAACCGGCGTTGTGGCGTGTGTTCTCGTATTTCAATCCTGGATTCCCCAGTCCTGCAATGATTTTCATATCTGCTCCTTGTTTTCGTCTGCTCATTCAATGATTATAAAAACTGAACAGAAAAAACGGGAGGACCTCCCGTTGTCTCTATTCCGTTTCCTTGCCTGGCGTATAGAGAATGTGAAGGCGTCTGGCCGTCCCTTCTCCCTCGCTTTTTGTGGAAATGTCTTTCATATCCGCCAGGGCACTGTGAATCACTTTCCGCTCATCTGCGGGCATGGGATCGAGCACTGCATCCACTTTGGTGCGGCGGACATCCTTCGCCTGCCGTATGGCCATCCGGGTGATCTTCTCGTACCGCTCCTGCTTGTAGCCATTCACGTCAATCAGCAGACGGATCCGCTTCCGGAATTGAGCTGAAACTGCTGATTTGACAAGCCGGTTGAACGCCTGAAGGCTTTTTCCGGCCCGGCCGATCAGGATGGCATTATTGCTGGTATCCACAGTGATCCTGTAAAAACCGTCAGCGTCCTGTTCAATATCAGTATGTCCGTCCAGTTCTGCATTTTCAAAGTAGGTCTGAATGTAGTCGTGGATAAACGACCTGACATCTTTTTCGCACCAGACTTCCACTTCAACGATGCGTCCAATCCCCAGAAACCCGGCCTTTTCTTCTGTGACAGAATAGGTGAGTTCTTCCACTGCGCAGTCCTTTGCAGCTGCCGCAGCCTGCAGTGCTTCCTCCAGTGTTTTGCCTGAAAATCTGGAAAACTCCATACTTGTTCCCTCTTGAAACTGCTTACGCAGTTTTCTGTTTCTTCATCATGACGAAATGCATATACAGCTGCATCAGAGCCCTCACACAGCTGGAAACAAACCAGTAAAAGGACATCGCAATGGGCCATGACAGATACATGAAGGCAATCATGGCGGTGGTGAAATACATCGTCATGTTCATTGTGCTGGTCATGGGATTGTCGTTTTCCTTGAGGTATTTCTTCTTGCGGACGTTGTTTTTCTTGTCATCGTATTTTTTCATCCACTGAGGAAGTTTCAGTGAAACGATCTGCATGACAATCATGAGCAGATAAATAATGATGGGGCCCCACTGCACACTGCCCGACCCAAGGCTTTTGAACGCCTCAATGGGTGTTTCCGACAGGGACATGCCCAGAAATGAACCATATACCACAGCACTTGCCCGCATGGTGGCATAGTACATTCCCATCATGATTGGCAGCTGAATGAAAGTCACCAGAATCGTGCCAAAGGGATGAATATCGTATTTCTGGTACAGTTTCTGTGTTTCCTGCGCCATCAGCATCCGGGAACGGTCATCGGTTTTGTCTTTGTACTTGTTCTGAATCCGTGTCAGTTCCGGCTGAATCTCCTGCATGCGCTGAGATGCCATCTGGGACTTGTAGGTAAAGGCAAAGACAATCAGCTGAATCAGCAGTGTGGTCAGGATAATTCCGATGCCCGCATCGGTCCAGCCGGCAAACACATTGATCAGCTGCGCGATAGGCCAGACGATCAGTCCGTCAAACCAGCTCTGGGACAGAGTTTCACCGAATCCGGTAGCCGGGATGGTAATGACTTCGTCGTCCTTCAGTTTCTTGTATTCACTTTTCTGTTTCTCATCGCTGATCTCTGTTGTATTGACCTGGCTTTTCGGAATTTCTATGGTCTCGCTGGCGATGATCTGATCTACTTTCGTCTTTCCATCGGTCCCCCGCGGCGCTGAACAGCCTGCCAGCCCCATGAGGACAAATCCGCATAGAAAGAGAACTTTCCACTTACTGCGCATGTTTGCGGTTCCCCCTTTTCATGTTTCGGTTAGTCTGGCCAAGACGTTTTCTGGCATTCCGGAGTTCCTCAAGATTCTCCTGATAAGAATGCCGGGCGTAAACAGGCCGGATGATTAAAATCGTATCATAGTCCTCATCGAATTGAAATATACAATCCACCATGGAACGTACTTGCCGCTTGACAAGATTTCTGTGCACTGCATTCCCCAGTTTCTTTCCTACGGAAATCCCCACTCTGGGATGATCCTGCGCTTTTGGCTGCCAGTACAGAATATAGCTGGGTGTCTTTACAATTCGCCGTTGAGAAATAATGGAGGAGAACTCGCGGTTTTTCAGTATTCTGTCTCGTTTTTTCATGTTTATTTCCCCAATCGCAAAAAAATCACCTTCCGGTGATTTCTAAGCGGATAATACTTTTCTGCCTTTTGCACGTCTGCGGGACAGTACCCGGCGGCCGCCGACTGTTGCCATGCGGGCACGGAAGCCATGCGTTCTCTGATGCTTGATCTTACTCGGCTGATATGTTCGTTTCATGTGTCTACACCCCCCAGTCTGCGTTTTATATTGATCACATAAGATTGCCCTATGATTATACTCACTGTCAATTGGAGATGTCAACGGAAAATTCCATTTGAGAAGAGAATATGCAGCACCGGATTCTCCTCCGCTTCAAGAATTCTATTCCTTATAATAATACGATTAATAATACGATTTTTTCAGTCTCTTATCTCCTGCTTGCACAATTCATTGTTCCACTTTTCCCCAGTCCATAAAAGTTTTCCCCCGGGTTTTCCCCATTCCCTGATTATTTTCTCCGAATATTCCTGGTTTATGGGGACAATTTCTCCTGCTTTTCCCCATAATGATTGCCCAATACCCATAGTTTTCCCCATATAAATCCAAGCTGGGGAAAACTATGGGGAAAAGACAGGTTTTTCCCTTTAAACAGCCTGTATTTCATACTGAATTCAATGGGGATTAAGCAGGGATTGGGGATAATTATGGACCCCGTTCTCCCCATTTTTCCCCCTGGGGAGAAAAAAGGCCCCGGGCTTCTGCAGAGTTTTCCCCGGGGATTTCGAAAACCTGGATATTTATGCAGGTGTTTTCAGTATAATAAGTAGGAAACGCCCATAGAAGGAAAGGAGGCTGTGAAGATGTTCCCTGATCTGCAGCAGCTTTGGCAGAATGTACTGGAAAACATCAGATCCCAGGGAGAAATCGATCCTGTAACCTGCAGAGACTGGATTTCCCGTACAAAGCTTGTATACATAGAAAACCAGACTGCTTTGATTTACTGTCCTTCCCGCATCACGCAGTCCATACTGCGCCAGGAACAGGCTCTGTTCGAAACGCTTCTCAGCGAACAGGCCGGCGAGCCTGTCTCCATTCAGCTGACAGACAGGATGAGTGAACAGCCGTCTCCTCAGCAGACAGCTGCTTTTTCTCCATCTGCAGCTGTCACCCCGCCGGTTCCTCTTCTGCAGGCAAAATTCAATCCGGAATATACCTTTGACAGTTTTGTCGAGGGATCCAGCAACAAGGAAGCCTATGCAGCTGTTTACAACAGCTGTATCCAGACTGGGCTGCGTGCATTCAATCCCATCATGATTTACGGAAATTCCGGTCTTGGAAAAACACATCTTCTTCATGCAGCCGGCAACTGGCTGCGGCTGAACCGCCCGGAAGACAAAGTTATTTACATGGATGCCAATTCTTTCGTGGACCTGCTGATTGAAGCAATGAAATCCAAGACTGTGGAGAGTGTGAAAAGCCGCCTGACAGACTGTGATTATTTTCTGCTGGATGACATACAGAATCTTCGCCGTTCCAGCAGTCAGGAAATTTTCTTTACCGTATACAATGAACTGATTGCCCAGAATACGCAGATCATGATGACTTCGGATATTCATCCACAGGAACTGTCAGGCCTTCAGTCCCGGCTGGTTTCCCGTTTCACATCCGGGCTTACAGTCTCCATCAGCCGTCCGGAATTCGATACCAGCAGAGCAATTCTCCGAAAACGGATCGAAGGAAAGGAAGATCAGATCCGCATTCAGGATGATGTAATTGATTACCTGGCCAGTACCTTTTCCAATGATGTCCGAAATCTGGAAGGTTCTCTGAACCGTCTGATTTTTTCAGCCACCCTGGAAAATCCGGATGTGATTGATACTGCATTTGCGAAAGCCGTTCTTGTCAATGAACCCATCGTGGACAAACAGAAAGAACTGACGCTTCAGAAAATAGAAAAAGCCGTAACAAATTTCTATGGCTTGACCTGTTCGGATCTGGAAGGAAAATCGCGCCAGAAAGCCATCGTGAATGCACGTCATATCTGTGTCTATCTGGCACGTGAACTGCTTCATACATCCTATTCACAAATTGGCATTCAGCTGGGAGGGCGGGATCATAAAACCATTGCAAGCTCTTATGAACGGGCTGAAAAGCTTCTGGCACAGGACCAGGCCTTTACTCTTGCTGTCACACGCATTCAGGATTCTCTCCAGTAAATCCCCGGTTTATCCCCCGTTCCATTTGACGATATCTTCCTTTAAACAGAGCTCAATCCTGAGTTTTCCCCCGTTTTCCCCGCCCTTATGGTTATGACTTAAGAAAAAATTCATATCCAAAAACCGCTTCCGCGGCTTTCCAAAAGCCTCGGATTTTGTGCTAAGATTAACGGCGAACGAGAAAAAACGCACTCGGACAAAAGCGTTCATCATAGATAACCGGAGGACATCATGAAATTCAGCATTGACAGAAGATATCTGCAGGACAGACTGTCCACTGCAGCACGGGCTGTAAGTCCTTTTTCTCCCTTGCCGGCATTATCCGGAATTCTCATCCAGGTCAAAGATGACTGCATTATCTTTACCGGCAGTGATTCCAACATTGCCATCCAGACCACCATTGTTCCAGGTGAACTGAATCAGCTTCGAATAGATTCCACCGGTTCTGCCTGTGTGGAATCGAAGTATCTTCTGGATATAGTCAGAAAACTGGATTGCGATACCGTTGAACTGGAACTGATGGATTACACACTTGTACGTCTCACCACAGATAATGGAACCTTCAACATCAACAGTTCTTCGGCAGATGAATATCCTGTGGTTGACTTCACAAGACCGAAAGATCATTTCATGCTGACTCCGGAAGACTTCCGTCAGATTGTTTCCAGCACGGCTTTTGCCTGCTCCGACAAGGAAAGCAAACCAGTTCTTTCCGGTGTCAATTTTCATGCCTCCGGAAATGAACTTCACTGCAGCGGCACGGATACGTACCGGCTCGCCCGCAAAACTCTGGAACTGAATGAAAATCAGTCATTCAATATGACCATTTCAGCCAGGACTCTGAACGAAGTCATGAAGTCGCTGTCCGACTCCGACCCAATTGATATTTACACTGACAAACGGAAGGTTCAGTTCGTATTTGGCAAAACGATCATCCAGTCCCGGCTTCTTGATGGTGCCTTCCCGCCTGTGGAGCGGATCATTCCCACGGAATTCAGCAGCCGGCTGGTGGTGGATACGCAGGAACTTTCCAGGGCAATTGACCGGACGAATTTCATGAAGAATGCAAATGTTCACCTGATCAAACTGGACTGCAGCGAGGAAGGAGTCCGGATCAAAGTACGGGCTGCGGAAATCGGAAATTCAGATGAAAAACTGAAAGACGCAAAATGGGAAGGGGAGCCTATGAATGTAACTCTGAACGGTTCCTACGTACTGGATGCGCTGAAAGCCCTGAAAGGTGAACGGACCGAGTTTTCCTTTTCCGGGCAGCTGAAACCGATACGTCTTATGGACGTGGATAATTCCAGCACACTGATGGTTGTTGTACCTGTACGTTCATTCGACTGATATTTAATCTTACTGGCAGTTTCTGGCAGAGAATTGGCATGATTGGCGATTCTCTGCTTTTTTTACGCATTTTCAGGATTTCTGCTTGTAATCATTGATTATCCCATGGTAAAATGTATCATTTTATGATATCATGATATATGATGAGGTGAAATTATGCAGATAGAAATCAATGACGAATACATCACCCTGTCGCAGCTTCTGAAAGTCTGCAACATCGTATCCAGCGGCGGAGAAGCAAAGGCGTATCTGGCTTCTGAAACCGTGCTCGTCAACGGTGAACCCGACAACCGCAGGGGCCGCAAGCTCAGATCCGGTGACAGCGTGGAAACAGATGGCATAACCATAAACATCAAATGAATCTGCTGGAACTGCGGCTTCATCAGTTCCGGAGCTATCACCAGGCCGCGTTTCACTTTGATCCGGGCACGATTCACATTCTGGAAGGGGCCAATGCCCAGGGAAAAACCAATGTTATCGAAGCCATCTCCTATGTATCCAATCTCCGGTCATTCCGCACGAGAAATGTCCGGGATCTGATTGAACATTCAGCTTCGGGATTTTCCATTGATGCCATTTGTGAAAGCCAGGGCCGCAGGGAAAATCTGCGCATTCATCATGAAGACGGGAAGAAGAAGCTGTTCCGCTATGGCAATCCGGTTCCGTCCTTTTCTCAATTTGTCGGAACCCTGAATGCGGTGCTTTTCTCGCCGGACGACATGATGTTTTTTACAGGCGCTCCGGCGCTCCGGCGCCGATTTCTGGATACAGAACTGGTAAAGCTTTCATCAGCCTACACAGAGGCTCTGCGCAGCTGCCAGAAACTGCTGAAGGAACGGAACGCTCTGCTTAAACGCAGGCAGTTTGACCAGCTTCTTCTGGATACTTATACAGATGGACTGATAGCCCAGCAGCAGACGGTGGTTCAGCAAAGACAGCGCTTTGTCATGCATTTGAACAGAAAGCTGAAGAAACTGTATCCTGTTTTTTCAAAAGGTGAAGAAACACTGGAGATACAGTACAAAACATTTGCCGATCCTGAAAAAGACACCGGAAGACAGATGAAAATCATCTATGAGAAAAATCTGGACAGGGACAGGCGCTTTGGTGCAACCGGTGATGGCATTCACAAGGATGACCTTGTTTTTCTGCTTGACGGATATCCGATGCCTGCAGTCTCCAGCCAGGGACAGAAGCGCTCTGCCCTGCTGGCACTGAAACTGGCACTCTGCGCCATTATAAAAGAAAAAACCGGTCAGTATCCGGTGTTCCTGCTGGATGATGTGTTCAGCGAACTGGATCCGGACCGCCGGCAGAAACTTATTGACCTGCTTCCGGAAGATATGCAGGTATTTATAACAGCTGCAGAACCTGTACAGGCCGATTTTAAAGGCCGCCAGGTCTGCGTACACCATATCCGCAAGAAATCGAAAGGAAAGGATGGACAGCATGAGCCACAATGAAGAGATAAAACGTTTCGAGGAACTGGAAAATGAAGCCACGTATGTGGATCATTCATATACCGCTGACGACATTCAGGTCCTGGACGGACTGGAAGCTGTACGAATGCGTCCTGGTATGTACATCGGATCCACAAGCTCCCGGGGCCTTCATCATCTGGTCTGGGAAATTGTGGACAACGGCATTGATGAAGCCCTTGCCGGCTATGCCAGTCAGATTGACGTGGTCATCGAAGAAGGTGACGTGATTTCTGTACGGGACAACGGCAGAGGCATGCCTGTGGGCATTCATGAGAAAACCGGTCTGAGTGCCGTGGAGACCATCATGACTGTTCTGCATGCCGGAGGAAAATTCGGTGGTGGAGCCTACAAGGTATCCGGTGGTCTGCATGGTGTGGGTGCCTCTGTGGTCAATGCCCTTTCTGAGTGGATGGAAGTCACCATCTTCCAGAATGGGAAGAAATACTTCATTCGTTTTGAGAATGGCGGACATACAGTGGCACCACTGAAGGAAATCGGGTCCACCGATGAAACCGGCACGCTGGTGCGGTTCAAAGCAGATCCGACTGTGTTTACCGAAACAACCATTTACGATTTTGAGCAGCTGAATACAAGATTGCGGCAGCTGGCGTTTCTGAACAAAGACATCCGGCTGACACTGACAGACCAGCGCGTGGATCCGGCAATCCGGCATGATTACAAATACGACGGCGGTATCATTGAATACGTTTCTTTCCTGAACAGAGGGAAAAAAGTGGTATCCGAACCGGTCATCTATGTGGAAGGACTCCAGGATGGGATCTTCGCAGAGGCAGCCCTGCAGTATAACGATGGGTATCAGACACAGATTTATTCTTTTGCCAACAACATTCACACCCATGAAGGTGGCTTTCACGAAGACGGTTTCCGGATGGCACTGACCCGGGTCATCAATAAATACGCCAGAGAAAACAAAATGATCAAAGCCGATGAATCTCTGACTCAGGACGACGTCAAGGAAGGTCTGGTGGCCATTGTCTCTATCAAACATCCAGATCCTCAGTTCGAGGGTCAGACCAAGACCAAGCTGGGAAATTCCGAGGTAAGAAAAATCGTCTCCGGCATTGTGGGCGAGAAAGTGACACGTTTCTTCATGGAAAATCCGGCTGCTGCCAAAACCATTGTGGACAAAGCCCTGGTAGCCAGCAAAGCCCGCGTAGCTGCCAGAAAAGCCAGAGAACTGACAAGAAGAAAATCTGCACTGGATGGTATTGCTTCACTTCCTGGTAAACTGACAGACTGCAGTTCCAAGGACGCGGAAGAATGTGAAATTTTCATTGTCGAGGGTAATTCAGCCGGCGGCAGTGCCAAGCAGGGCAGAGACGCCAAAACCCAGGCTGTTCTGCCTCTGCGCGGAAAGATCCTGAATGTGGAAAAAGCCCGCATTGGCCGGATTTTTGAAAACGCTGAAATCCGCAGCATGATCACAGCCTTCGGGTGCGGAGTTCAGGACGAGGTGGATGTTACCAAGCTCCGTTATCACAAAATCATCATCATGACCGATGCGGATGTGGACGGAAGCCACATTCAGACGCTGATGCTCACTTTCCTGTATCGTTTCATGAAACCAGTGATTGAAGGCGGTTATGTATACATTGCCCAGCCGCCTTTGTTCAAAGTGCAGAAAGGCAAAAAAGTGGCATATGCCTACAAGGATGCTGAAATGGCTCCAATTCTGTCTGATTTCGGAGATGGGGTGAAAATACAGCGATACAAAGGTCTTGGCGAAATGGATGCAGAACAGCTGTGGGAAACCACAATGGATCCGGAGCAGAGAATTCTGAAGAAGGTCTCCATCAACGACGCCATGGAAGCCGACTCAGTCTTTAGCATGCTGATGGGAGATGATGTTGATCCTCGTCGGGAATTCATTCAGGAAAACGCCGTTTACGCCAACCTTGATTACTAGGAGGATTCATGGAAGAAAAAGAAAAGAACACTGGATTTGAAGTAGTGGACATTGCGAATGAAATGAAGGACTCATTCCTGGATTATTCTATGTCCGTTATCGTGCAGCGTGCGCTTCCTGATGTCAGAGACGGTCTGAAACCGGTGCACCGCAGAATTCTTCACGCAATGAATGCTCTGAATATGACACCTGGTTCTGCACATAAAAAGAGTGCCCGTATTGTAGGGGAAGTCATCGGCAAATATCACCCGCATGGAGATACGGCTGTATATGATTCCATGGTCCGTATGGCTCAGGATTTCTCCTACCGCTATCCACTTGTGGATGGTCATGGAAACTTCGGGTCACTGGATGGAGATGAGGCAGCTGCGATGCGGTATACCGAAGCGCGGATGTCAAAAATCTCCATGGAAATGATGCGGGACATCAACAAGGATACAGTTGATTTTGTGGACAACTATGATGGTGAAGAGAAGGAACCTGTGGTTCTTCCTTCCCGTATTCCCAACCTTCTGGTCAATGGATCGATGGGAATCGCAGTAGGCATGGCCACAAACATTCCACCGCACAACCTGAAGGAGACAGCGGATGCAATCTGTGTATTTATGGACAATCCGGATATCACAGTTCCTGAATTGATGGAGTTCCTGCCCGGACCTGATTTTCCTACAGGCGGCATCATTCTCGGACGCCGGGGAATCCGGCAGGCATATGAAACAGGGAGAGGATCTTTGCAGGTCCGTTCCCGGTACCGGGTGGAAGAGCTCACGGGTGGGAGAAAGAGAATTATTTTCTACGAAATTCCGTTTTCCGTGAACAAAGCCAGTCTGATTGCCAAAATGGCCGCTCTGATCCGGGATAAGGCCATTCAGGGTGTTACCTATCTGAATGATGAATCCAACCGGGAGGGAATCCGTATTGTCATGGATCTGAAGAAGGATGCACAGGAAGATGTCATCCTGAATCAGCTGTTCCACCTTACACCTCTGCAGTCAGGATTCGGGATCAATATGCTGGCACTGGAAAACGGCAGACCGAAACAACTGACTCTGAAGGAAATCATCCATGATTACGTAGAACATCAGGTTGAAGTCATCCGCCGGAAAACAGCCTTTGATTTGAAAAAGGCACAGGAACGGGCGCATATCCTGGAAGGACTGCGCATAGCCCTTGATCACCTGGATGAAATCATCAATACCATTCGCAGCAGCCGCAGTGATGAAGCGGGTCTGAATGCGGAACTGTGCGACCGCTTCGGATTTTCATATGAACAAAGCCGGGCGATTCTGGCTATGCAGATGAAACGTCTTTCCGGTTTGGAACGTGACAAAATTGAGTCTGAGTATGAAACTCTTCTCAAGGCGATAGAAGACTACAAAGATATTCTGAACCGGGAAGAACGGGTCGTTCAGATCATCAAGGATGACCTTAAAGAAGTTGTTGATAAATATGGTGACAAACGCCGCACAGAGATTTCATCAAATTATGTGGATATGGATGATGAAGATCTAATTCCGAAGGAACATGTCATCATAACCATGACTGCCACTGGATACATCAAGCGGCAGCCTGTGAGCACCTATCATTCTCAAAACCGCGGAGGCAAAGGCATCAAGTCTCTTACGCTGAATGAGGAGGACAACGTGGAACATATGATTTCCATGTCCACGCACAGCCATCTTCTGCTGTTCACAAACCTGGGACGGGTTTACAGGCTGAAGGGATATAACATTCCAAATGCATCCCGAACAGCGAAGGGAACTCCGATTGTAAACGTCATGGATCTTCAGCCAGGAGAAACCATCCGGACGCTTCTGCCTGTTCCGGAAAACAAGGATGCGTACGAGAGTCTGATATTTGTGACCAAAAATGGAGTGGTCAAACGGACGCCGGTCAGCGAATTTGATTCGATCAACCGCAATGGAAAACTTGCCATCACACTCCGGCCAGAGGATGAACTGAAGTTTGTCAAAGGCACGACCGGAAACGATGATGTTCTGATTGCCGGCAGCAACGGAAAAGCCATCCGGTTCTCCGAAAAACAGATCCGGATGATGGGTCGAACAGCAGCTGGTGTCTCCGGTTTCAATACGGATGGAGGAGAAGTCGTGGGGCTTGCTCTGAGTCATGAAGGAGATTCACTGCTCTCCGTAAGCGCCAACGGTTTTGGAAAAAGGACCAGTGTGGATGAATTCAGCTGCCGAAACCGCGGTGGTAAGGGAATGTATGCCATTCATATGACAGAAAAAACCGGACCTCTTGTTTCTCTGATGGCAGTTCATGGTGATGAAGATGCCATGATTGTTGCCAGTGACGGGGTTATGATCCGGATAACTCTGAAAGATGTGGGAGAATACAGCAGGCAGACCCAGGGACTGAAGCTGATCAATCTCAATGATGGCGCAACAGTCACCAAACTGTCTCTGGTTCATCCGGAGGATGAAAGCCTGGAAGATGAAATTGTCGAAATCACAGATTCATCTGATGCTTCCAGTACTGCAAATCCGATTCAGAATAACGATGATCCTGCTGTCGGTCAGGATACAGATATTCAGAGCGCTTCATAAGATATTCAAGTTGCTCCGGGATTCCCGGGGCAACTTTTTGCCTGTGATATAATCACTGAAGATGACAGGAGGGAACATGCTAGATATAAAATTTGTCCGGGAGAATCCGGAGGCTGTCAAAGAAAACATAAAGAAAAAATTTCAGGACCATAAACTGGTTCTGGTAGATGAAGTCATTGCCGAAGACCGTGAGCTTCGTACTGTTCAGCAGGAAGCTGATCAGCTTCGTTCCCGAAGGAAAACTGTGTCGAAAGAAATCGGCGGTTTGATGAAACAGGGAAAAAAAGAGGAAGCTGATGCTGTCAAGAAGGAAGTGGCAGGCATAGCCGGAAAACTTGAGGAGCTGTCTGCCAGAGAGAATGAACTGCGGGAATCTGTTACTGCCAGGATGATGCAGATTCCGCAGATGATTGATCCCTCTGTGCCTGTAGGAAAAGATGATTCCGAGAATGTTGAGCTGGAGCGTTTCGGAGAACCTCTGATTCCTGCTTTCGATGTTCCGTATCATACGGAAATCATGGAAGCATTCGATGGTATCGATCTGAACAGCGCAGGCAGAGTGTCCGGAAATGGTTTTTATTATCTGATGGGAGATATTGCCCGGCTCCATTCTGCCATTCTGAGTTATGCCAGAGATTTTATGATTGACCGTGGATTTACCTACGTCATTCCGCCTTATATGATCCGTTCCAATGTTGTCACCGGAGTGATGTCATTTGCAGAGATGGATGGTATGATGTATAAAATCGAAGGCGAAGATCTGTATCTGATTGGGACCAGTGAGCATTCCATGATCGGCAAATTCATAGATCAGATTCTCGATGAAAAAAATCTGCCCTATACCTACACTTCCTATTCCCCCTGTTTCAGAAAAGAAAAAGGTGCACATGGTATTGAAGAGCGGGGAGTGTACAGGATTCATCAGTTTGAGAAACAGGAGATGATCGTTGTCTGCAAACCGGAAGACAGCGCTGACTGGTTCAAAAAACTGTATATGAATACGGTGGATTTTTTCCGGACACTGGATGTTCCGGTCCGGACACTGGAGTGCTGCTCCGGCGATCTGGCGGATCTGAAAGTCAAATCTGTAGATGTGGAAGCCTGGAGTCCCAGACAGAAAAAATACTTTGAAGTCGGCAGCTGCTCCAATTTGGGAGATGCTCAGGCAAGACGTCTGAAAATCAGAGTACGTGGAGAAGACGGAAACAAGTATTTCGCGCATACGCTGAACAATACCTGTGTCGCTCCTCCCAGAATGCTGATTGCCTTCCTGGAAAACAACCTGCAGGCAGATGGAAGTGTCTTGATTCCTGAAGCTCTTCAGCCATACATGGGCGGCAAAACCAGAATTGAGCCTAAGGTGAAGGGATAATCTCTTCACTTTTTTTTATGAAGATGATATATTGATTCTGCTGCTGCAATAGCATCTTATGAACCGGGTCAGATAGGGAACTAAGCAGCCCTAAGTAATGCTCTGTTATGTGCGGCAGTTTTTTTTATGGGAAGACATAAATAATATGAAGAGAAACGATGCCTGGTATATGGAAAAAGCTCTGGCAGTGGCTGCCTGGGGAGAATCGCTGGATGAAGTGCCAGTGGGATGTGTGATTGAGAAAGATGGAAAAATCATTTCCTGGGGCTGGAATTCCAGGCAGACTAAGCAGGATCCAGCCGGTCATGCAGAGATCATGGCAATACGCAAAGCAGCAGAAAAACTGGAGACCTGGCATCTGGATGGATGCACCCTGTATGTGACTCTGGAACCATGCTGCATGTGTGCCGGCGCCATCATCCAGTCCAGAATATCCAGAGTTGTATTCGGTGCTTATGATCCCAAAGGCGGCTGCTGCGGTTCCTGTCTGAATGTGTTCGACACAAAAGAATTCAATCACCACCCATCATCAGAAGGGGGCTGTCTCAAAGAGCGCTGCGGTCAGATTCTAACGGACTATTTCCGAAAAAAAAGGAAACTGAAGAAGAGAAAGAGTTTCGATATGACAGGTCCGGAGCAGTAAGAGCCGGACCTTCTTTTTACGTTATAATGAATGACAGAAAGAGAGATGTTCATGACATACCAGGCATTATACAGAAAATACAGACCAGCAGTTTTCGAAGATATGGCAGGTCAGAAACAGATTGTACAGACGCTGCAGAACGCGATTGCAGCAGACAGGATCTCTCATGCTTACCTGTTTTGCGGGCCTAGAGGAACAGGCAAAACATCTGCAGCCAAAATATTCGCCCGTGCATTGAACTGTACTTCAGATCAAACCCGGCCCTGCGGTCATTGTGAAAACTGTCTGGCAGCGGATCATCCCGATATCATAGAAATAGATGCTGCTTCCAACAATGGGGTGGAAGAAGCCAGAAATCTCGTGGAAAGAGTTAAATACACCCCGATGCTTGGTAAATACAAAGTCTATATCATTGATGAAGTTCATATGATGACAGCCGGAGCATTCAATGCACTTCTGAAAACAATAGAGGAACCCCCTGCACATGTTGTATTTATCCTGGCAACCACTGAACCGCATAAAGTCCTGCCCACCATTCTTTCAAGATGTCAGAGATTTGATTTCAAGAAAGTCACAGATGACGAGATTGAAGAACGGCTGCTGTCTGTTGCTCAGCGGGAGAATACACTACTGGATCCGGAAGCAGCAGCACAGATAGCCATGCTGGCGGATGGTGGAATGCGTGATGCACTGTCCATTCTGGATCAGTGTATTGCCTATGAATCTGAGCATTTAAAGGCTGAAGATATACGAACTGTGTATGGGGTTGTAGCCCCTGCTGATATTGCCGAAATTTTCAGTGATATGGCTCATGGCCATGCTGAAACTGTCATTCGGTCAGTGAAGGAGATTTACGACAACGGCCTGGACCTGGAAAGATTTACAGCAGATCTGATTTCATTGATCAAAGACAGTCTGATTCTCGCATATTCCGAAGAAACGACTCTGATTGCAGCAGACCGGAAAAAACTTCTATCTGAAAAATTTCTGAATTCACCTCTTTCCTGGAGAAAGGATCTGCTGAATGCTCTCATGGAACTGTATCCGAAATTTGCACACGCCTCCAGTGTTCTTGATTATCTGGAAGCTGTGATTCTGAGATATATCGGTCCTGAGAATTCAGAGGTATCTGATAAAGATGTGAAAGCCAATCATGAATCAATCGGATCTTCTGAAAGAAGGAATGATATTCATTCTGCAGAAATCACATCAAAATCAGATGAAGCTCAGAAGAAAAGCGATGGTATGAATTCTGAATCTGATGTTTCACGTGAAACATCTGTGAAGAAAAAAGAATCTCAGACAGTGGACAGGAAAATCAGATATACCACAGAAGAGATTGTAGGATTGCTGCATTCTGCAGATAAGACCAGGCGTCAGAAGGATATGATTGCATGGGACCGCAGGTCTTTGTATGGTACCTCTCTTCAATATGGGAAATATACACGTATGATATCTTCGGGTGTACTGGCTGCTTCCGGAGAAAACTATATGGTTGTGTATACACCGAGACAGCTGGAAGCAGATGCAATCAACGATCTGCAGCTGGATGATGGTTTTTCAGAGTTTATGGAAAAACTGACAGGAACCAGCAAGACGATATTTGCGGTTCCAGTCTCTCAATACAAAGATGCATTGGCGATGTTCAGAGAGTGCATGAAATCCGGTACATTTCCAACCCCCCCTGAAGTCAGGCAAACCGGGAAAAAAGAGAATCATATGAAAACAACAGAAGAAGATATGAGAGAAATATTTCCAAATCTGAAAATCATACATGATTAAGGAGGATTATCATGTACCCTGCCAAATTTGAAAATCTGATTGCTTCATTCAGAAGACTGCCAGGTGTTGGGCAGAAAACAGCTGAGCGTTTTGCTTATGAAGCCTTATCCTGGGATCCAGAAATCAGAATGGAATTTGAAAAGAGTATACATCAAATTCCGGAGATAGGAATATGCAGAATCTGTGGCAATATCTGTGAAGGAGAATTATGCGAAATATGTCGGAATTCCAACAGGAACAGCAGCACAATCTGTGTTGTACAAACCTCGAAGGATGTTCAGGTTCTGGAACAGACAGGCATCTTTCATGGCGTATATCATGTATTGAACGGTACGATCAATACCTCAAAAGGCATAATGCCAGATGATTTGAATATCAATTCTCTATTGAACAGAATAAATGAAAAAACCAATGAAGTCATACTGGCAACGGAACCGACAGTAGATGGAGAAACTACAGCACTCTATCTGACGCGATTACTGAAAGACAAAGTAAAAGTTACAAGACTTGCGAATGGAATTCCAATGGGCGGCAGACTTGATTATGCTGATACGCGTACGCTGCAAAGAGCATTTACAGGCAGAACTGCAGCCGATACAACTGAATGAAAAGTTCATATGAAAAAGAAATCAGAAGATAGGATTCTGATTTCTTTTTCATAATTGAATAAATATCCATATGACGAATCACAGGAATTCTGTCGGAAAAATCAAAACAAAGAAACAGCGAGCCAGGATAAAAGGAATCCACAGATAACAAAAATATGCCAACCAGATGAAAATCCCATACTTATAAGGCACAAACGTTCAGGTAAATAGAGAAAATAAGAATAAGTTATGAATGGTCATACGAAATAAATAGGAATGACCAATCACAAAGAATTCTTCAAATTCATATTCCATAGGGCACATCTTCTGATGTAACCATGAATATAAACATATTCAGCTAATCATATAAAAAAAAAAAAAAAAACAATAGGAATTACAGCAAAATAGGATATTCATAGAATATAATTCTGAAAAATATGAACAATCAGAAATCCAGTTCAGACCATCCGCTCAACGATAATATGACTATAATACTTTGGAAAGTAACACAGCAATGATTTCTGCTAATTCATATGACATATATAGGAAAAAGAAACAAAGAAAGAACAGCCGGTGCTTTTATTGACTTTTGATGGTGTTCGCAGTTTTCAGTAAAATATGAATATCAGATTAATTCTCATATTAGATCCAATACCTGATTCCTTACCAGGTTTGTATATCTACTTATAAAAACATGAAACATCTATTTCATATGAGAAAGAAATAAGAGAGGTACAAGCGGATAGGAAAATCACATATTCTATAAAACGTGTGTAAGTGTACAATCGGTGAGAATCAATACTGCTTGTATAATCATATGAAATGTGATCCGATCTGATTTACAGACTGCAGTGATGGATAACAGAAACATATATTGTTCAGATTATTATCCTGTGACAATGGATAAGAATATCGGAGTTTCACACGATTTAGAAAACATGGAAACTTATCACATAATCGTATAGAAGAACATCAGATATGCAGATAGTGAATACAAAGACTTCGCCACATATCATATGAATTGATAGATTGTCAAAAACCACTGTGTTATAATGCACCCGCAATGTCATGTGAATGATATTATGGTAGTTCAGAATACAGCGATGGATATGAATCAGGGTATGAAAGGATGTGGAAGATATGTCAGATTCAGACAAGGCGATAGATGTCTTTTATGATATGGACATTGCACAGATCTGCCAGCACTTCAACAAGTCCCGTAATACTGTCGACAAGGCTATTGCGAAGCTGGTAAAAGACAATCCGGACAAGGACTGGAAATACAAAAATCCAGAAACCAGGCGGATTACAATCAAAGCTGAAGGTGTTGAACGTCTGAGTACCTATTTCCGAAAAGAAAAACATGAAGTATCAGCAGTGGAGATGGAACTCAGATATGAAAATGAGAAACTGAAAGCAATTATAGAAGAAAAGGAAAAAGCCTTTACACAGATAGAGACTCTTTATAATCAGAGGCTGATGCTGGAACTGGAGAATTCAAAGAAAACATATTTGCTGGAAACACAGACGAAAGATGAACGAATATCTGATTTGGAAAAGGAAAATCAGAAACTGAAAGAAAAGCTGGAGTCTTCCGAATCCATGCAGTCGCAATACGAAGAACTGAAAAAAAAGGAAGAGGAGTATAATTCCAAATCCTTTTTCTACAGACTGCTTCACAAATTCTGATCAGAACTGTATTGAACCGCTCTTGCCAGTTTGGAAGGAGCGTTTTTTTTGTACACAAGGCCAACTCTGCTCAAAATTTCATTGAAACAATGAATACCATCGTGGTCTTTTTTGTATTCATACTCAATTTCATAATCTGTATGATTTCCAAAGCGGCTAATATCCAGACACAGCTCAGCGTTCGGAAGTTCTGCAGTCCTTCTGACAGTTTCAGAGGATGCAAATGGATGGAGGGTATCCGGAATCTGGTAAAGAGCAAACCAGTCTCGGATTTCACTGTCTGTAATTGCAGAGATATTCTCTGTATCAGTTTCCTTTTCCAGTTCCGTCTGCGTGATACTGTCTTTCCGGATTTTCAGAGTGAGAATCTTTTTCCCATTCACTGTACGAATCCGCAGTGCACCCAGCTGCCTGACCGATCCTTTGTCATCATCAAAATAGACATTCTTCTGAATCACGGGTTTTCCAAAATCATATGAACGAAGAAGAGTCTCATATTGATCCTTTGTAATAAGGACTTTCAGTTCCCGCTCGATTTGATCATACATATTCATCACCTGCTGTTTCTGATAAAATATTACTGTTATCCAGAACGGAAGGGAAGAAATGTAATGCGGTTTGCAATCATAGACAGAGGAGACAAAAATTCCAGATTGAAAGCAGCATACCTGATCAGTCTGCTCTCTGAACGAGGCTGGACAGAGAACAGAACAAATCCGGACCTAGTGTTCTGCATTGGAGGAGACGGAACCATCCTGAGAGCCATTCACGAATATATGGATCAGCTGGATCAGCTGTCCTTCATCGGAATCCATACAGGAACACTGGGATTCTTTACCGATTTTACGGAGGATGAGCTTGTGTCAATGCTGGAATGTCTGAAAAGCAAACCCAGCGTGGAAGAGTACAGTCTGATCGAAGCCTTTTTTCCGGAAACCGGAAATACATTGTATGCATTGAACGAAATCCGGCTGGAGTCCATCAGTCAGACTCTTTCTCTGGAAATCACGATTGACGGCGACTATTTTGAGAAATCCAATGGGTCAGGAATTTGTGTCAGCACACAGGCAGGCAGCACAGCCATCAACCGTTCTTTGAACGGTGCAATTATTGATGAAGGACTCAGCGTCCTGCAGCTTGTGGAAATCATGCCCATTGCCCACCGGAATCATCATACGCTCAGAAATCCCTATGTGATGCGAAAGGACAGAGTGATTGAACTCAGATCTGAACCGATGCGTGAAGTGATTTGCTCCTATGATAATCTGAAATACAAACTCCAGGGCGAAACACAGGTGGTGATCCGGCTTTCAAAGCATCGGGTGCGGTTTGCAAGATTCAGACCTTATTCGTATCTCCGGCGATTGAAGAATCTGTTCTAGCAGGGAAAAGTTCAGACTGAAACAGAAAAGCAGCAGTTTACAGTGACTGCTGCTTTTTGCGCCCGATTCGGTATTCTTTTTTAGCATTTGGACTTGCTCTCAGAATCAGACCAAATGCAATGAAGTAGGAAACAATGGAACTGCCGCCGTAGGAAATAAGCGGAAGGGTAACGCCTGTGATGGGAATCAGCCCCACAATCATGCCCAGGTTCTGAATCTGCTGATACAGAAGCATGGCAATGACTCCAATGGTGATGTATCTGTCAGTGAGACGTTTCATGTTGTAGGCAATTTTGCAAAGATACAAGTCCAGAATCAGACAGATTCCCAGGATGAACACCGTACCCAGAAGTCCGAAGCACTGGCCGAATGCTGCAAAAATGAAGTCGGTGTGAGCTTCGGGGATGGCAATGATGTTGGCCTGCAGTCCGTAGCCTGTAAGCCCGGCACTTCCCAGACTCAGCAGAGATGTATACAGCTGATTGGATGAACCAAGAATGTGGGATTCAGGATCCAGCCAGGCATCAATCCGCTGAAGTCGGTAAGCAGAGAAAACTGAAATCATCAGATCCCGCTGGAAAAAGTACAGATAGAAGAACAGCCCCAGGACAGCCACGGTCAGAAAAGCCACAGCCCAGATGTATTCTTTTCGCAGGCCGGAGCAGAGAATCAGTACCAGCAGTGTAAAGCCGATGATGATGCACACTCCGGTATCCGGCTGGAGGAAGATCAGAACAAGGGGTGGCAGAGCTATACGGGCAATTCTCAGCAGCAGATGCCAGTCATCCTGGATCGTGGGGGCTGCATGTGTTCTCCAGTACCCGGACAGCATTTCAGATACCATGACAATCAGCACGATTTTGATGAATTCACTGGGCTGGAATCCCAGTCCTCCAAGACGGAACCAGGAGAAGGCACCATTGATCCAGGGAGAAAAAGGAAGCGAATGCCCGGTGAAGCGGAACAGAAGGCTGGATGCCAGCAGATACAGAAGACAGATCATCAGGACTGTATATGCTTTATGAATCAGTTTGAACAGCGTTTTCCGGTTCAGGCTCGCAATCACGAACATGACTGCGAATCCGACACAGTACCAGAAAATCTGCTTGATCAGATTGCTCATTCCGGAACCATCGCGAATCAGATTGAAGGCGTTGTACAGAGCAAAGCAGCTTGTTGCGCCCATCAGCAGCAGAATTGCCACCAGACCAAAATCCATCCGCAGGGTCCATTTTCCCATATGTATGGTGTGTTTCACTGTCATCCCCCTTTCATGTGAGAATCATTTTACCATATCGGCGCATGGTATAATCAGGCCATGGAAAAAACCAAGTATACCCCCATGATGAATCATTACCTGAGTATGAAAGAGCAGAATCCGGATGCCATTCTGTTTTACCGGCTGGGGGATTTTTATGAAATGTTTTTTGAGGATGCGAAGACAGTCAGCCGCGAACTGGATCTTGTTCTGACAGGCCGTGCTGCAGGAAACGGAGAGAAAGCGCCAATGTGCGGTGTTCCTTTTCATGCTGCGGACAACTATATTCAGAGACTGGTCAACAAAGGCTACAAAGTGGCAGTCTGCGAGCAGCTTTCCGACCCTGCGGCGTCCAAGGGTCTGGTGGACCGGGATATTGTCAAAATCGTGACACCGGGCACGATTCTGGAAGAGACCGGTTCCCGCAGGGAACAGTATCTGGCTGCTGTGCATGCAGATGGCTGGAATCTCTGTGTTCTGTATTGTGAACTCTCAACAGGAGAGCTTTTTTATGATATCCGGGAGAAGTCGCTGATTGCACTTCAGAAAGCACTGAAGGAAAAAGACATTGCCGAAGCAGTTCTGTCACGCAGCATTTCCCGGAACTGGAAACAGGTTCTTGCTGAAGACGGTGGCCTGGTTCTGTCGGAATCCGTCACAGGAGAACTGGGCGATGGGGAAGCAGGGCTGGTTCCTCCGGAACCGGCTGTGCTTTCGGAAACTCTGTCCCTTCTGTTCAATTACCTTGAGGATACGCAGAAGCAGAAAATCCGTCACCTGCAGAAGGCGCAGCCTCTGCAGCAGGAGAAAACCATGATTCTGGATCAGGAAACACGGCGTCATCTGGAAATCACCAAATCTCAGTCCAGTGCAGCCAGAGCCGTTTCTCTCTGGGAATTCATGGATGTCTGCTGCACCAGCATGGGCAGCCGGCTTCTGGCCCGGTGGCTGACACAGCCTCTGGCAGACCGGGCGGGCATTGAAAAAAGACAGGAAGCCGTACAGACGATGACGGATCAGTTTCTGCTGCGGGAGACGCTGAATGAATATCTGTCATCTATTTATGATATGGACAGACTGGCTGCGCGGATTGCCTACGGATCCGCCGGACCCAGGGATGTGCAGCAGCTGGGGATTTCCCTGAAACAGATTCCCGGACTGATTGAGGCTCTGAAAGGAGTTCAATCCTGGCCGGAATGGCAGCTGACGCCGGACTGTGCTGATTTGCAGACCCACATTGAAAATGCGCTGAACGATGATATCCCACTGACACTGAAAGATGGTGGACTGTTCAGGGATGGCTACAACAGCCGTCTGGATGAACTGCGGCGGCTGTCGGCGGATGGTCAGTCTTTCATTCTCGAACTTGAACAGAAAGAACGGGAGCGCACAGGCGTGAAGTCTCTGAAAATCGGATACAACCGGGTGTTTGGCTATTACATTGATGTCCGGAAATCAAATCTGGGAGCAATCAAGGAAGAATTTGGCTATATTCCAAGACAGACCCTGGCGAACTCCACCAGATTTACCACGGCGCAGCTCAAGGAAAGAGAAGACCGGATTCTGTCCGCCAATGAAGAGAGGATTGCGCTGGAGAATCAGCTGTTTCAGGAACTGCTGCAGGAAGTGGAAGCTCATCTCTTTGAAATCCATGAAGCTGCCAGAACTGCAGCGCAGGCAGATGCCTTGCTGGCCATGGCACGGCAGGCGGTCAAGTACGGATACATACGTCCTGCGTTTCACGAAGGAACATCTGTCCGGATTGAAGAAGGCAGACATCCGATTCTGGATACCCGGCTGAGCAGCTTTGTGTCCAATGACTGGGTGATGGAAAGCGATACGGACATTCAGCTGATCACAGGACCGAACATGGGTGGAAAGTCCACCTGGATGCGGCAGAATGCGCTGCTTGTAATCATGGCGCAGGCAGGGAGTTTCATTCCTGCCCGGCAGGCACAGCTTCCGGTATTTGACCGGATTTTCACGCGGATGGGAGCAGGCGATGATCTGCTCACTGGGACCAGTACATTCATGGCAGAGATGATGGAAGCCAACAATGCTCTGCGTTACGCCACGGATTCTTCCCTGATTCTCTTTGATGAGATTGGCAGGGGAACAGCCACCTATGATGGCATGGCACTGGCGCAGGCAATTCTGGAATACATAGAGAGCTCCATTCATGCGAGAACTCTGTTTTCCACGCATTATCATGAACTCACTGCCCTGGAAAAGACCAATCCCGGAATACAGAATGTTCATGTGGATGTGAAGGAAAAAAAGGACAGCATCGAATTCCGGTACCGGATCATTCCAGGAAAATCCGACCGCAGTTACGGAATCAATGTGGCCAGGCTGGCTCATCTGCCCGGGTCGGTGACGGATCGGGCTGTGGAACTGCTGCAGGATCTGGAAGCTGATACAGACAATACGCGGTGGCAGCCAAGTCTGTTTGTGACGGACCGGCAACGTCCGGAAGAAAACCGGCTGCTGGATCGCCTGGACAGTCTGAACGTGGATGAAATGACTCCCAGAGAAGCACTGGACTGTCTGTATGAACTGAAGAAACTCAGAAAGAAGGCACAGGACTGATGGCAAAAATACAGGTTCTGGATGAACATCTCACCAATATGATTGCAGCCGGTGAAGTGGTGGAGCGCCCGGCGAATATCGTCAAGGAATGCGTGGAAAACAGCCTGGATGCCCAGGCGCATTCGATATCCGTGGAAGTGTTCGAGGGCGGGATCACCAAAGTGATCATCGAAGATGACGGTATTGGCATGGATCCGGAAGACGCGGAACTGGCCTTCTGCCGTCATGCCACCAGCAAACTGAGAACAGAAGACGATCTGTTCAATATCTCCACCATGGGATTCCGCGGAGAAGCGCTGCCTTCCATTGCCAGTGTGGCAGATGTGGTGCTGCAGACAGATGACGGAGAAACCGGAACCAGGCTTCATTATTCCTATGGAAAACTCGTCTCCAGGGAAACAGGCCGGTTTCCCCGGGGAACCAGAATCGAAGTGTCCGGGCTGTTTGTGAAGACACCGGCCAGGTTCAAGTATCTGCGGCGTCCGGCTTATGAATTCAGCATCATTTCCGATATCATCAGCAAGATTTCGCTGAGTCATCCGGAGGTGCGGATACGGCTTTCACATGATGGAAGACCGGTGTTCAACGTGGCCGGTAGTGGCTCCCGTCAGGAAATCCTGTATCAGATGTACGGCAGGGATGTGGCGGCTGCTGCAGTGGCAGTCGATGAAAAAAGTGAAGATTTCCACATCACCGGCTACGTGATCCAGCCGAAAATTTCCCGGGCCAGCCGCCATTATATGTTTGTGTCGGTCAATGGACGGATCGTCAGATCCAGACAGATGCAGGATGCACTGATTGACGCCTATTCAGACTACATGCCCCCTGGAAGGTATCCGATTGCGGTTCTGGATATTGCGGTGGATACGCAGCTGGTGGATGTGAACGTTCATCCCAACAAATGGGAGGTCCGCATTGCAAAACAGCCGCAGCTGATTGAGCTGATTGGTCAGTCTGTCCGCAAGGCCTTCGATCTGCAGCTGCGGACGGTGGAAATAACGCCGGCTGCCATGGAAACCGTCGCGCCGGGTCCGAACAGATTTGAGAAGCAGACCCGGGAACTGGAGAAACAAGGCGTCTTCCAGTCATATGAACAATCAGAAAAAGAAGAGAAAGAGCCTGTACATAAAGGCGCAGGCGGTATGAGCTGGCATTCATCTGACCAGGCAGCTGTACCTGAAGCCCGGCAGGAGAACAGTATCAGTCAGGGGTTTTTCAAACCGCAGGAAGCACCTTCTCTGCAGCCGTCTCTGTTTGCACAGCCCTCTGACAGGATGGAGACACAAGCTGACACAGTGTCTGTTTCTGCACCCGGACAATCTCCGGAATCTGGCCGGTCCATGCGGGTTGCGGAACCTGCCGGATCAGCGGATATCGATTATCCGGTTCCGGTGACTTCCCGGACCGAAGACACGTTTCATCCACGGGCTCAGGGAAAAGCCTTTTTCCATGAACTCCGGGTGATCGGACAGCTTCGGGACAGTTATATTCTGTGTGAAGGACCGGAAGGACTCGTGGTGATTGATCAGCATGCAGCTCAGGAGCGGTATCACTATGAGCAGCTGCGGGAGAAAATCATGCATCCCGATGGCAGGACCCAGCCGCTCATGGTGCCGCTGCTTCTGCAGGCCGGACCGAAAGTTCTGGCGGGTCTGGAAGACGTAAACAGCCGCCTGCAGGAACATGGTCTGCATTTTGAGGCATTTGGTCAGAATCAGGTGATAGTCCGGGAACTGCCGGTGTGGATGAATGATACAGATGAGACCGCCTTTCTGCAGGATCTGCTGGATCAGTTCGAATCTGCCGAACTGGTGGATCCCGCCGGACTGCGAAAGCACATCACCGCTACCATGGCCTGTCACTCCAGCATCCGGTTCAACCGTGGACTGACTATGCAGGAAATGGAACAGGTCGTCGAAGATCTTCAGAAATGCGTCCAGCCGTATCACTGTCCCCATGGCCGCCCAACGGTCATCACACTTTCTGATGCACAGCTTCGCCGGGAGTTTGAACGTGGCTGAGGCACAAAGAAAGAATCCGGCATTTCCGAAAGTCCTGGTCATTGCAGGATCCACCGGTACGGGAAAAAGCCGGCTGGCGGTAAAACTCGCCCACCTGCTGCATGGAGAGGTCATCTCCGGAGACTCCATGCAGGTCTACAGAGGCATGGACATTGGGACTGCCAAAATCACAAAGGAAGAAATGCAGGGGATCCCTCATCACCTGCTGGATATCTGCGATCCCGCAGATCCGTATGATGTCCGTCAGTTTCAGATTCTGGCGCGAAGTAAAATCAGCGAAATTGCCGGACGGGGACATCTCCCCATTCTCTGCGGCGGAACCGGACTGTATCTGAAAGCTGCACTGTATGATTATGTGTTTGAAGAACAGCCGGAGGATGAAGAACTGCGGATACGGCTGGAAGCGATGGAAACCGGTGAGCTGCATGCACTTCTGGAAAAGCAGGATCCGGACAGTGCCCGGCAGATCCATCCCAACAACCGGAAACGGGTCATCCGGGCTTTGATGATTGCAGCCTCCGGAAAGCCCAAGTCCCAGAGAGAAAAAGAGCAGCGGCATGAACCTCTGTACGATGTATTCTGGCTGGGGCTCAGAAAACAGGACAATGATCCGCTGCTTCTGGAACGGATCAGGCAGATGGATGAAGCGGGGCTGGAAGAGGAAGTCCGGTCACTGTTTCATGATCCGGAGTCCTGGAAAACGACAGCTTTCCAGGGGATTGGATACAAGGAATGGAAACCCTGTCTGCAGGGAGTCAGCACCCGGGAAGAAGTGCTGGAGCAGATATTCATTCATACCCGGCAGTATGCCCGCAGACAGCGGACCTGGTTCACCCGTCAGCTGCCAATGCAGTGGTACGAACCGGATCAGGACAAGCAGATCGAACAGGATGTGAAGAGGTGGCTGAATGACAAATGAACGCACTGCGCTGCTGATTGGAGAAGACAGCGCCGGCCGGCTGCGCCAGGCCACTGTGCTGGTGGTGGGCTGCGGGGGTGTAGGCGGCATGGCAGTGGAATCTCTGGCACGCAGCGGGATCGGACATCTGATCCTGATTGACCGGGATGAAGTGGAAATGTCCAACACCAACCGTCAGCTGGCGGCTTTGCAGAACACGGTGGGACAGATCAAGGTTGAAGTCCTGGCTGACAGGATCAGACAGATTGATCCTTCCATCCGGGTGACGGCCATTCATGATTTTTATGAGCGGGACATGAACACCAGGCTGGATGAACTGAAACCCGGCTTTGTGCTGGACTGCATTGATTCACTGCGGGCGAAGGAAGATCTGATTGAATACTGTGTCAGCCGCCGGATTCCGTTTGTGTCCAGCATGGGCATGGCCCGACGCCGGGATCCCTCCCGGCTTCGGATCACGGAGCTGGATCAGACGGCCGGCGACCCGCTGGCCAAACGGCTCAGAGTCTGGAGACGGAAGCAGCGGCTGCGGGGCAGGATCCCTGTCTGCTGTTCCGATGAGCTGCCGCAGCCGGCAGAAGCCGGCAGTCCGCTGCCCAGCATGATGTTTGTCCCGGCATCAGCGGGTCTGCTCATGGGGGCGGAATGTGTCCGCATCCTGTCACAGCCCGATGCGGACGCAAAACACGAAAGGAACTGAAACTGAATCATATGAACGGAGACATACAATCTTCCCTGCTGCTCGTAGTCATTCTTCTGCTCCTGTCCGCTTTTTTCTCCTCCGCTGAAACCAGTCTGGTGGCAGTAAGCAGGATCCGGGTCCGGACCCTGGCAGATGAGGGAAACCACCGGGCGAAAATGCTGCTGAACATTTTTCTGCACGAAGACAAAATGCTCAGCGCCATCCTCATCGGCAATAACCTGGTGAACACCTGGCTGGCCAGCACCGCGGCGACACTTGCAGCCGGATTCGGCGGAGCGGCTGTATCCATTGCCACCTTTGTGATCACATTCCTGATCCTGGTGTTTGGAGAAATCACGCCAAAGACTCTGGCTACCCAGAACGCGGAGAAACTTGCTCTGCTCTATGCACCGGTGATATCCCTGCTTATGAAGCTGCTGACACCGGTGATCTGGTTCATCAATCTGTTTTCTTCCCTGATTCTGAAACTGTTTGGCAGCAGCCGCGGCACCAGTGGTCCTTCCATGACAGAAAGCGAGCTTCGGACCATTGTGGATGTGTCCCATGAAGAAGGTGTCATCAAGTCGGATGAAAAGGAACTGCTGAACAATGTTTTCGACTTCGGAGATGCACGGGCCAAGGAAGTCATGGTGCCCCGCGTGCATGTTGTCATGGCGGAATCCGGCAGTACCTACAAAGATCTTCTGTCCCTGTTCCGGCAGGAGCAGTTCACCCGGATTCCGATTTACGAAGACACGGTGGACAACATCATTGGTCTGGTCAACATGAAAGATCTCCTGCTTCTGGATGATCCTTCCCAGTTCGATCTGAAAGCCATGCTGCGCAAGCCGTATTTCACGGTGGAAAACAAAAACATCTCCGATCTGCTGATGGAGATGAAGAATTCCACGGTGAACATGGCCATTGTGCTGGATGAATATGGAGAGCTGTCGGGAATCATCACGGTGGAAGACATCATTGAGGAGATTGTCGGTGAAGTCCATGATGAATACGATGCCCATGAAGCCGAGAACATCCGGAAAATCGGCGACCGAACCTATGTGGTGAAAGGCTATCTGAGTCTGCATGACATCAATGATGAACTGGGACTCCATCTGGACAGCGAGGATTTTGATTCCATTGGCGGGCTCATGATTGATGCCATTGGCCGTCTGCCCAGGCTGGGGGATCAGGTGACGCTGCCCGATGGCGTAACGCTGCAGGTGACCAAAACACAGAAAAACCGCATCGAGGAAATACGGCTCCTGTTTCCCGACCCGGAGGAAACGCATCAGGAAAAACAGGTCCGGGCAGACAAAGAATAAAGGCAGGTTCTGTCCACCAGAAACTCCGCAGCCGGGAAATGCCGGTGCGGAGTTTTTGTGTGGAATCAGTCCTGCGGCTCAAACAGAGCGGTGCCGATCCGGACCTGTGTGCTTCCATGGGCGGCAGCCAGCTTCCAGTCCTGGGACATGCCCATGCTCAGGATATCCGCTCCGGGAACTTTCTGCTGCAGCTGCCGGGAGAATTCCTTCATCTGGTCGAATTCCTCTGCCACTTTGTTCTCATCGTCTGTGTGGGAAGCAATGCACATCAGACCGTCCAGACGCAGATGCGGCTGCTGCAGAACAAAATCCAGCAATCCCGGATACCCGCAAAGCGGGCAGCCGGTTTTATTGGGATCATCCGAAATCTTCAGCTCAATCAGAATCGGCTGCACAAGACCGGCTTTTGCTGCCTGTTTTTCGATTTCAGCAGCCAGTTTTATGGAATCCACGCTTTCAATCAGCGAAACTTTGCCCATGAGATATTTCACCTTGTTGGTCTGCAGATGGCCGATGATGTGCCATTCATATGCCGGATCATATTTTTCCAGAAACTCCTGAACGCGGTTTTCGCCGAACACCCGCAACCCCAGGCGGGCCAGTTCGTCCACTTCTTCCTTTGTATGTTTTTTGGTGACAGCCACCAGCTGCAGTCCGGGAACGGACTGCACTTCCCTGATCAGTTTCTCATTCATGTTCTGTCCTCCTGCAGGCAGTCCGTCACTGCCTGTCTGCTATGCTGCTGCCGCAGCTTTTTCGGGCTGATGAATCCCGGGGTTGCCGTCATCTCCGCACTTTCAGAACAGCCTGGGCTGCTGGAAGAGATACGGCGCTGTTTCCATCCCGGGGGGCACAAGCTGTGTCATCCGCCGGGCAGCGGTTTCATCCTGAATCCAGGGAGCCACCTGCTCCGGAAGCAGGACAAGCGGCATCCGGTGATGAATGTCCCGGATGCTGGCATTGGCTGCGGTGGTGAGAATGACAAAGGAATTTTCCGCCAGGAATCCGGCCATGTAAAGGACCTTCGATCCGGGTTCCATGCAGCGGATCATTTCCTTGTCCGGTGTCCACTCGAAAAAGCAGGAGGCGGGGATCACGACCCGGTCCTTTTTCATCCAGGGACCGAAGAGCGCACTGTTCCAGACCGTCTCGCAGCGGGCGTTGATCTGAAGTCTTTTGTCCGGGTTCCATTTCCAGCCAAACCGGGCGATGCGGGAGGTGAGGCCCTCTTTTCCAGCTGTCAGGATTCCGGCAGGGGTTCCCGGATAGATGAAACCCAGAGGTATTTCGATAAAGTCGGGAACGGATGCGAGTCTGGAAGCGGCAGCCCAGGCTTCGGGTGTCATCTGAAATCGACCGCACATGAATGGCACCTCCTTCGTTCTCCTCATTATACTAGAGTTTGGTATAATCACATGGATTGGAGGAAGCATGACAGGCACATTCATTACCATTGAAGGACCGGATGGAGCAGGAAAAACCACTGCAGCTGCCGATCTGCGGAACAGGCTGACGGCCATGGGCGTTCCCTGCCTGCTGACCAGAGAGCCTGGCGGCTCAGCCATTGCCGAACAGATCCGGAGCATCCTTCTGAATCCGGAGAATACAGCCATGGATCCGGTTACGGAGGCGATTCTTTATGCCGCTGCCAGACGGCAGCATCTGATGGAAGTGGTGCGTCCGGCGCTGGAAGCGGGCATGACGGTGATCTGCGACCGGTTTGTGGATTCCAGTCTGGCGTATCAGGGTCATGCCAGAGGACTGGGGTTTGATACTGTCTGGTCAATCAATGAACCGGCGGTGCAGGATCTGCTTCCGGATCTGACAATTCTGCTGGACATAGAAGATGAACAGGCACTGGCGCGCATTCAGGCAAGAGGACAGCTGGACCGTTTCGATCTGGAGGGCCGGGATTTCAGAAAGCAGGTACGGGAAGGATTTCTGGCGGCATTGCGCCGGTTTCCCGGGCGCATCGTGCGGATCGATGGTTCTCAGACCCGGGAGCAGGTTACCGAAGCCATTCTCCGGGTATGCAGAGACCGGCACATCCTTTGAGGTGCCGCTGAGGTGCCGCTGACTGCAGGCACCGGGAAAGAAGTGTGAATCATGAACAAAAGTGATTTTTTTGCGGCACAGCCCGGTGCCGCCCGGATTCTGCAGCGGATGCTGGAAACGGGGCGGATGGCGCACGCGCTGCTGTTCTGGGGACCCAGAGGAGCTCCTCTGCAGGAAGCGGCGGAGCTGACGGCGCAGGCTCTGGTCTGTGAACATCCGGATGCAGAGGGTTTCGGCTGCGGAACCTGTCTGGCATGCCGAAACGTGCTGCAGCATCGTGGCGTGGGACTTTACTGGAATCAGCGGCTTCAGAAAAAAGATGCAGCTGATCTGCAGGAACAGTTTTCTCTCACCAGTCAGGGGCAGCGTGTAAGTGTGCTGGAACATTTTGACGAAGCCACGCCGCAGGCAGCCAATGCGCTGCTGAAATTCATTGA
Source organism: uncultured Faecalibaculum sp. (assembly GCF_910588395.1). GTDB lineage: Bacteria > Bacillota_I > Bacilli_A > Erysipelotrichales > Erysipelotrichaceae > Faecalibaculum. Next base: position 56,144 of record NZ_CAJUPA010000005.1, read on the forward strand.
AGAACCGCAGCCGGGAATCACCGCCATTCTCACCGCAGCCGAGCGAAGTGCCGTGCTTCCAACCATTGAATCCAGATGTCTGTGCATTCAGCTGCGTCCCATGCCCGAAAAAGACAGATCCGCCTCGCTGGACACGCTGCCGGCGGATCTGCGGCAGGCCGCTGCGGCAGCAGGCTATGGACCGCAGGACTTTCCGGAACCGGATGAGTTTTATGCCCGGATCATGCCCGCAGCCAGGCAGTATCTTTCCGGCTGGGACCGGCCGGAGGGGCTGCTGGAACTGCAGCTGAATCTGTTTCCGGCTAAAGGTGCCCATACGACACGGCCCATGGTCAGGCTGTTTCTGGAAGCCCTGCAGTGGCAGGTCAGACAGACTGAACTGCCCATCCGGGACAAAGCCATGATCTTTGATGCCCTGGTTCAGGGCATTGAAGCTGTGAAACGCACCGCGGATCCTGCACTGGTTCTGGATCAGATGGCCAGCCGCATCAGAAAGGGGATCAACCATGAATGATCACGAACGGACAGAGTTTCCGTATCTTATATATATACAGTTTGAAGAAAGCAGAAAAGCATACTCCTTCGGTTCCCATGTAAAAGCCGACACCGGAGACCAGGTGGTGGTGGAAACTGTTCGGGGGCAGGAAATCGGTACGGTGTGTATGCCGGCAATGCCCTTTGACAGCCGGAAAGCCAAAGATGACTGCAAGCCGGTTCTGCGACTTGCCACACCCGAAGATCTGGCCAGACGGGAAGAAAACAAAGTGAAAGCCGCCGATGCCCTGGCGGTCTGCACGCAGTGCATCCGCCGGCTGGGCCTGGACATGCATCTGATCAGTTCCGAGTACACACTGGACTGCGCAAAAATCATTTTCACCTATGTCTCGGATGAACGGGTGGATTTCAGACAGCTGCTCAAGGATCTGGCTCATCAGCTGCACTGCCGGATCGAGCTGAGGCAGGTGGGCCCCCGCAACAAAGCCAAAATGGTGGGGGGCATCGGTTCCTGCGGCATGGAATGCTGCTGCAGCCGGTTCATGAGCGAATTTGATACCGTGTCCATCAACATGGCGAAAAACCAGCTGCTGGCTCTGAACATCTCAAAGCTTTCCGGTCAGTGCGGAAAACTGAAATGCTGTCTGCGGTTTGAGAATGATCTCTATACCCAGATGCGGCGCGATCTGCCCAGAATCAATTCCCAGCTGGTCTTTGAAGGCACCAGATACCGGCTGTCGTCCATGAATCTGCTCCAGCAGCAGGCCAAGCTGGAAAACCGGGAAGAGGTCCGGTTTGTGGAGTTTTCCACGCTGTGGCCGGAACGGGGCAGTGAAGAAAACACAGATTCAAAGGATGGAAATCCGACAGTCTCCCAGGGGGAAACAGCCAATCCCGGTCAGCCGGCAGATGCCCGGACAGGCAGCGAAAAGCCGGATCTGCCGGGACCGGAGCGGCGCAGCAGCCAGGGCAGAGAAAAAAACAGGTCCCAGGAGAGGAAAACCCGGAACCGGGACATCCGCAGCCGGGAGAATCATGATGCCTCCCGCGGACGCAGACAGGGGACTGAGTCTGCAAATGCAGGCAGAGAGCGCAGAAAAGGACACGGGGGTACAGGACGCAAAGATGCCCGGCCATCTTCCGGACGCGGCGCAAAACCGGATCAGGAGAACAGACGGTGAAACGGCAGAAAAGTTTCAGCGATACCGGTGCCCGGCTGCTGCTGATTCCGTCTCCCATCGGCAATTTGTCGGAAGTATCCGGCAGAATCCGGGAGGCAGTGGAAGCCTGTGATGTGATTGCCTGCGAGGACACCCGGAATACCGGAAAGCTGCTGTCGCTGCTGCAGATCCGCAAACCGCTGATCAGTCATCATGAGCACAATCAGTCTTCCAGCATTCCCAGGATCCTGGAGGAACTGACTGCGGGACATACAGTGGGCGTGATGAGTGATGCGGGCTATCCGGTGATTTCCGATCCCGGTCAGAATCTGGTCCGGGCGGTCATTGAGCAGGACATTCCGGTGATTTCCTTTTCGGGGCCCAATGCCGCTCTCAATGCGCTGGTGGCTTCGGGACTGGATGCCCGACATTATCTGTTTTACGGATTCACGGATTCAAAAAGCAGCCGGCGCAGAAAAGAGCTGGAGCAGCTGAAAAATCTCCCCTGGACACTGGTGTTTTATGAAGCTCCCCACCGCATTGCCCAATGTCTGGCGGACATGGAGGAAGTGCTGGGCAACAGACAGGCATGTCTGGCCCGGGAACTGACGAAGAAGTTCGAAGAATACCTCAGAGGCACCCTGCAGGAACTGCGTCAGGCGGCTGAAGACGGGCTGAAGGGAGAAATGGTGCTGGTGGTGGCCGGACATGAGCCGGAAGAGGCAGATGAGGCGGCAGCCTGCCGGCAGGTGAAGGAGCTCATGGCACAGGGAATGAAGCCGAAGGCTGCTGCCAAGCAGGTGGCGAAGGAAACCGGTTTGTCGGCCAATGGACTGTATCAGCTGATTCTGAAAGAACAGGATTGACGAAGCAGTTCCATGATGATACACAAGTCGCAAAACAGTGACAGAAAAATATGGATTGTCAATCTGTATGACCTAAGGTAATATGACTCGTAGGGGAATTCCCCGCTTTTGGAGGGTCTGGTTATGGTCTTAACGAGATTGACGACAGAAGATACTGCAGAAGTTTTTTTCAGCGTACCAGAAACCCGGTGCGCTTTTTTCGTCTCAGTGACACAAGAAAGGAAACGGTGAGTTCAGTGAAACATTCCGTACTGATCGTGATGGGATCACGTTCCGATCTGCCGCAGATGGAGCCCTGCATGGAAATGCTGACAACGTTCGGCATTCCCTTTGAAGTCCGCATTCTGAGTGCCCACCGCACACCCGCCGCAGTGCTGGAAGTATCCGCAGGCGCAGTGGACAAGGGCGTGGCAGTGATCATTGCCGCCGCTGGCGGCGCCGCTCATCTGGCTGGCGTCCTGGCCAGTTCCACGCCCCTGCCGGTGATCGGTGTTCCCATGGAAACCAGAGTGGCAGGAGGAATGGATTCCCTGCTCTCCACTGTTCAGATGCCTGGCGGGGTCCCCGTGGCAACAGTGGCTGTGGGCAAGGCAGGCGCCAAAAATGCGGCGATCCTGGCTGCACAGATCATTGGCACAGCCGACGGGGCTGTCCGCGAAAAAGTGGTCCAGTTCAAGAAAGACCAGGCGGAAAAAGTGCTGGAGGGATCGAGACTGTAATGAATACAAGAATTTTTGTCCGCAAGAAACCCGGCTTCCGGGTGGAAAGCCAGTCGCTGGAGGATGAACTGCGCCAGTCGCTGAATCTGCCGGCGGACTTCCGGCTTGTAAAGTACAACATTTACGACATCTTCGGCGCCGATCAGGAAGAAATCTCCCTGCTTCGGCAGCATGTTCTGGCGGAAGCTGTGACCGATGAAATTGCCGAACCGGATGGTGACTGCGTCCTGGCCTATGAATATCTGCCGGGACAGTATGACCAGAGAGCGGATTCCGCCATGCAGTGTCTGATGCTGCTCTCCGGCCGGAAACCGGCTGTGATCCGCAGCGGCACCCTGCTGGAGATGGAAAACATTTCCGAAAAGCAGAAACAGGCCATTGCCTCCTACGTGATCAACCCGGTGGAATCCCGGATCAAGGATCTCTCCGTGCTGGAAAACGACCAGGATGTGCAGGTGGAACCGGTACCCGTGCTGGAGGGATTCACGGGGATGGATGAACCGGCTCTGGAAGCGCTGCACCGGCAGCTGGGTCTGGCCATGAGTCTGGAGGACCTGCGCTTTGTGCAGGATCATTTCCGCAAAGACGAGCACAGGGATCCCACCATGACAGAAATCCGGGTACTGGACACCTACTGGTCCGATCACTGCCGGCACACCACCTTTGAAACGGTGCTGGAGGATGTGGTCTTTGAGAAAAACTGTCTGCAGCAGCGGCTGCAGGAAGCATGGGACAGATATCAGGCCCTGCGGCAGGAAGTTCACGGCGGCCGGAAACCGGCGACGCTGATGGATATGGCCAGCCTGGCCGGAAAATACATGAGGAAAACCGGAAAGCTGGAGGATCTGGAAGTTTCGGATGAAATCAATGCCTGCAGCATTGAAATCACCGTGGATGAAGACGGTGTCCGTTCCCCCTGGCTGCTGATGTTCAAAAACGAAACGCACAACCATCCCACGGAGATCGAGCCCTTCGGCGGAGCTGCCACCTGCATTGGCGGTGCGATCCGGGATCCTCTGTCCGGACGGAGCTACGTGTATCAGGCCATGCGGATCACCGGAGCCGGTGACATCAACCGTCCGGTGAGCGAGACCATGGAACACAAGCTGCCGCAGTCCAGAATTTCAAAAACCGCAGCCCGGGGCTACTCCTCCTACGGCAACCAGATCGGTCTGCCCACAACCTTTGTGGAGGAAATCTTCGATGAAGGATACACTGCCAAGCGCATGGAAGTGGGGGCTGTGATCGGTGCGGCGCCCAGATCCCATGTAAAACGGGAAAAGCCGCAGCCGGGGGATGTGGTGGTGCTCATTGGCGGTGCCACCGGCCGTGACGGAATTGGCGGTGCCACCGGTTCCAGCAAGGAACACACAGACACAAGTCTGGAAAAGTGTTCCTCGGAGGTCCAGAAAGGAAACGCTCTGACAGAGCGGAAACTGCAGCGTCTGTTCAGAAACCCGGATGTCACCAGACTGATCCGGAAAGCCAATGACTTCGGTGCCGGCGGTGTGTCCGTGGCCATCGGGGAACTGGCGGACGGGCTGGTGATCGATCTGGATGCTGTGCCGGTCAAATACGAGGGACTGGATGGAACGGAACTGGCCATCTCCGAGAGCCAGGAACGGATGGCAGCGGTGATTCCGGCAGAATCCTTCGACACGTTCCGGGAACTGTGCCGTCAGGAAAATCTGGACTGCGTGCAGGCAGCTGTGGTCACGGAAGAACCGCGGCTGGTCATGAACTGGCGCGATGAAACGATTGTGGACCTGTCCCGGGCATTTCTGGATACCAACGGTGTGCGGCAGCATCAGTCCGTGAAGGTGACAGCCTCCGAATATGACAGCGATCCTTTCCGTACGACCCAAGAGTGCACGCTGACGGAGGTTCTGAAACGCCCGGATGTGGCCTGTCAGATCGGTCTGGCGGAAATGTTCGATGCGTCCATCGGCAAGTCCACGGTGCTGATGCCCTTCGGCGGCAGAAAACAGCTCACACCGGAGGAAGGAAGCGTGCAGAAGCTGCCCACAGACGGTTTTACCACCACAGTGAGTGCCATGACATTCGGATTTGATCCGGAGGTCTCCAAATATTCTCCCTACCTGGGTGCAGCGTATTCCGTGACGGCGGCCCTTGCCAGACAGGCGGCGCTGGGGATGGATCCGCTGAGTGCGCGGCTTTCCAATCAGGAATACTTTGAACGGCTTGGACATGATCCGGTGAAATGGGGACGGCCTCTGGAAGCAATGCTGGGACTGATCGATGCGCAGATTGCCTTCGGGACACCTTCCATTGGCGGCAAGGACTCCATGTCCGGCACATTCAATGACATCCATGTGCCGCCCACGGTCATCACCTTTGCGGTGACAACCGGTCAGGCGGACAAGGTCCGGCCTTCTGAATTCTCGCAGGCAGGACATGATCTGTATCTGCTGGCTCATACACCGCTGGCAGATCACAGTCCGGATTACGAACAGCTTTGCCGGAATTTCCAGGCGCTGGAATCTGTTTCTTCCAGCGTTGTGGCAGCCCGATCTGTCAACAGCGGCGGCATTGGGGCGGCCCTGGCGAAAATGGCTTTCGGCAACTGGATCGGCGCGTCTGTGGAAGTTCCGGATCCCTATGGTTTCGGCATCGGATCTCTGATTCTGGAAACCTCCGAACCTCTGAGCGATCCCCGGTTTGTGAAAATCGGACAGACCAACGGTGATGAAACTCTGACCATCAATGGACAGGCAACAGGGCTGCAGGAAGCCTTCGATGCCTGGACTTCCACCTATGAAGGCCTGTATCCCCGCAAAGCCCGGACAGGTGAAGGAGAACCCGCTGCGGATCTCTGTGAAGGAGAGAAGCAGTATTCCCGGGTGCAGGTGGAAAAACCCCTGGTGCTGATTCCTGTCTTCCCGGGGCAGAACTGTGAACTGGACACCACCCGCCGGTTCGAACGGGCGGGAGCCACAGTGCGGCAGTTTGTGCTCAATGACCGCACCCCGGAAGCGTTGAAAAACAGTGTCAGCCAGCTGGCACAGGAAATCCGTCAGGCACAGATCCTGATGATTGTCGGCGGTTTCTCTGCGGGAGATGAACCGGATGGCTCCGGAAAATTCATTGCCAACGTACTCCGGAATCCGGAAATCGCCGAAGCGGTGGACTTCATGCGCCGGGAAAACGATGGCCTGATTCTGGGCATCTGCAATGGTTTCCAGGCGCTGATCAAGTCGGGACTTCTGCCCGGCGGTCTGGAAAGCGGTCAGGAAGACAAGGCTCCCACCCTGTTCCGGAATGACATTGACCGTCACGTGTCCCGGGTAGCCAGAACGAGAGTCACCAGCAACCGGTCTCCCTGGCTGCAGGACTTCCGGCCGGGGCAGGTGCATTCTGTGGCTTTCTCTCATGGCGAGGGAAAATTCGTGGCGGATGAAACCTGGCTGCGGACCCTGGCGGACAACGGACAGATCGCCACGCAGTATGTGGATGAAACCGGGACACCTTCCATGGATGGCGAGTACAACATCAATGGCTCGGCCTGGGCCGTGGAAGGCATCACCAGCGAAGACGGACGCGTTCTTGGAAAAATGGGTCACAGCGAGCGCTGGGAAGAAGGTCTGTTCATCAATATCGACGGTGACAGGAATCAGGATATTTTCGCTTCCGGTGTGCGTTTCTTCACTCACGCACCCCAGAGCGATGTACCGGAACATGACGCATGAGTGAACAGATTCTGCAGGATATGGCGGGAATCGCCGGTCTGTTTCATGTTCCGGAGGCAGCCGGAGACTGTGCCCTGCTGCTGCATGGCCTGCAGCACAGAGGCCAGGACGGTGTGGGCATTGCCGTCACGGACGGCAGCAGCCTGACCTGTTTCAAGAGACGGGGACTGCTGTCCGAGCTTCTGAAAGAAGAACCTGTGCAGGAAACCCCGGGAACTGCCGCCATCGGCCAGGTGCGGCTGCGTCTGGAGGAAGACCGGATGGATGAAAACCTGCAGCCGGTGATGGTCCGTGCCTATCAGGGACATTTTGCCATCGTTTCCACCGGCATGATTGAAAATGCAGGTGAACTCCGGGATGAGATGGAGCAGCAGGGACTGATTTTTCAGGGGCTGTCGGATGCAGAGCTGATCGCTCACCTCATACAGCGGGAACAGGGGCATCTGTTTGAAAAAATCACCCGGGCCTGTGCACAGATGCGGGGGTCCTGGACATTTCTGCTCATGACCAAAAGCACGATGTATGCCATGCGCAGTCAGGAAGGGGCCCGTTCTCTGTTTGTGGCAGATGTGCCGGACACCACCGGGGGCAAGGCTTTTGCCACGGAATCCGGCGCCCTGAGCATTCTCGGGGCACAGAATGTCAGGGAGCTGCAGCCCGGGGAACTGATGCGGTTTGGCAAGGGTGAAAGCCGGTGCTGGCAGATGCCGGCAGTCCGTGAGGCCATTGGGCCCTGTGCCATGGAATTTGTCTATTTTTCCCGGCTGGACTCCGGCATGTCCGGCCTGGGGGTGCTGACCGCCCGCAAGGCCTTTGGCCGGGCACTGGCCATCTCCGAAACGGAAACGGCGGATATGGTCATCGGTGTGCCGGATACGGCAATTGATGCCGCAGCGGCTTTTGCCAGAGAGCTGCAGATTCCCTATGAAACCGGGCTGATCAAAAACCGGTACATCGGGTCCACCTTCATCCGGCCCACGAGAATGCAGAGAGAGCAGGGGATGCGGGTGCGTCTGAATGCGATTTCCTCCGTGGTGGCGGGCAAGGATGTGTTCCTGGTGGATGATTCCATCGTCCGAGGCAGCACGGCAGCCAGAATATGTCAGCTGCTGCGGGAGGCAGGAGCCCGGAAAATTCATTTCCGGGTTGCTTCCCCGGTGATCTGCGAAGCCTGCACAAAAGGAGCCGAAAGCAGCCGCCGCCAGGATCTGGCAGGAGCAAAATGGACAGAAGAGGAACTGAAGGAAAAAATCCGGGCGGATTCCGTCCGGTTTCTGAAACGGGAAGAGTTTTCCCGGGCGCTGGGAATCAGAGCCTGCCAGGCCTGTTTCAGACACGATGAACTGATGCGAAAGGAAGAAGAGAATGGCAGAACAGTATGAAAAAGCCGGGGTGAGCCTGGAAGCCGGATATGAATCCGTCCGGCGCATCCGCAGTCATGTGGACAGAACGAAGATCATGGGAGCCGGAGACTCCATTGGTGCCTTTGGCGGTCTCTTCGATCTTTCCCTGTATGGAATGAAAGAACCGGTTCTCGTATCGGGAACCGATGGCGTGGGCACCAAGCTGCTGATTGCCTTTGCCATGGACAAGCACGACACCATTGGCATTGATGCCGTGGCGATGTGTGTCAACGATGTACTGGTTCAGGGCGCCAGACCGCTGTTTTTCCTGGACTATATCGCCGTGGGTAAAAACTACCCGGAGGTGATCGAGCAGATTGTCAAGGGAGTCGCGGATGGCTGTGTGGATGCACAGTGTGCGCTGATTGGTGGCGAAACTGCGGAGATGCCGGATATGTATGATGTGCATCATTATGATGTGGCTGGTTTCTGTGTGGGCGCTGCGGACAAAAAGGACATCCGCACCGGGGACAAAATCCAGGATGGAGACGTGCTGATCGGGCTGCCTTCCACCGGTGTGCATTCCAATGGCTTCTCACTGGTGCGCAAGGTGCTGTTCAAGGATGCAAAGCTGGATCCCCATCAGAAGATGGAAGAACTGAATGGACGGGAACTGGGAGATGTGCTGCTGGAGCCCACCCGGATCTATGTCCGTCCGGTGCTCAGAGTGCTGGAAGAGGTGGACGTTCACGGCATGTCCCACATCACCGGCGGTGGATTCTTTGAGAACATCCCCCGGATGCTCAAAGACGGACAGGGTGTGCGGATCGAAAAGGACAGTTTTCCCCGTCCGGCTATCTTTGATGTGATTTCCACCTATGGCGGCATTGATGAAGAGGAGATGTACAACGTCTTCAACATGGGCATCGGCTTCATCATGACAGTACGCCCGGAAGACGCAGGCAGAGTCCAGCAGATCCTGGAAGACATGGGTGAAACCAGCTATGTGATCGGCGAGGTGACGGATTCCGGGAAGGTTGAAATCGAATGACAGTCCGGGCGGCTGTCTTCGTATCCGGAAGCGGCACCAATCTGGAAGCACTGCTGAAGCGCCAGGAAGCCGGGGATCTGCAGGCGCAGATCGTGACGGTCATCAGCGACAATCCCGATGCCTTCGGCCTGCAGCGTGCTGCCAGTCACGGCATTCCGGCTCATTATGTTCCCGCCAGAGGAAGACCCAAGGCAGAATATGAAACCGAGGTTCTGCACATTCTGCAGGAGGCGGGCGTGGAACTGATCATTCTGGCAGGATACATGCGGTTTGTGGGTCCCACACTGCTGAATGCCTGGCCAGGAGCCATCCTGAACATTCATCCGGCGTATCTGCCGGAATTTCCCGGAGCCCATGGGATCCGGGATGCCTGGGAAGCCGGCGTGAAGGAAACCGGTGTGACGGTCCACTATGTGGACGAAGGCGTGGATACCGGTCCTGTGATTCTGCAGGAACGGGTGCCGGTACCGGAAACCGGCGGTCTGGAAGCGCTGGAAGCCGCGGTCCATGCCAAAGAATATGATCTGTTCTGGCGGGCGGTGAACAAAGCCGTCAGCCATCAGCAGAAGTAAACGGTCAGATGCGAAGCAGACCATGTCCGGGTCAGATCCGGTACAAGGTTCAGGCTTCACAGTCTGATGGAAACAGTCAGAAAAACAGGAACAAGGAAAGGAATCAGCTATGAAACGAGCACTCATCAGCGTATCGGACAAGACAGGGCTGTCTGAATTTGCCCGGGGTCTGGAAGAACTGGGATATGAAATCATTTCCACCGGCGGCACCAAACGGGCTCTGGAGGAAGCCGGCCTGAAAGTCATCGGCATTTCCGATGTGACCGGCTTTCCGGAGATCATGGATGGCCGGGTCAAGACACTGCATCCCAATGTGCACGGTGCTCTTCTGTGTGTCCGGGACAATCCGGAACACGTGAAGCAGATCCGTGATCTGGGGATTCAGGACATTGACATGGTGGTGGTGAACCTGTATCCCTTCAGGGAAACGGTGCAGAAACCCGGTGTATCCCATGAAGAGATCATTGAAAACATCGACATTGGCGGTCCGAGCATGCTGCGTTCCGCTTCCAAGAATTACCGGTTCATTCCGGTGCTCTGCGATCCGGCGGACTATGATCAGGTTCTGAAGGAACTCCGGGAGAATGGGGAAACATGTCCGGTCACCAGAGAACATCTGGCAGCCAAGGTGTTCCGTCACACTGCCCGCTACGATGCGATGATTGCCGACTATCTCACCGGGAAAACCGGCGAGAAGTATCCGGAAAGCATGACGATCACTTTCGACAAAGTGCAGGATCTGCGGTACGGAGAAAACCCCCATCAGAGTGCGGCATTCTACAAAGGCATGAATCCGCAGTACTCTCTGGCCAATGCGGTGCAGCTGCATGGCAAGGAGCTGTCCTACAACAACATTCAGGATGGCAATGCTGCCATCGAGATTCTGAAGGACTTCCAGGGCCAGCCTGCGGCTGTGGGTCTGAAACACATGAATCCCTGCGGTGTGGGAATCGGCAGCACAATCAACGAAGCCTGGGACAAAGCCTATGAAGCGGATCCGGTTTCCATCTTCGGGGGCATCGTGGCGCTGAATGAACCGGTGGACGAAGAACTGGCTGAAAAACTGTCCAGAATCTTTCTGGAAATCATCATTGCGCCCTCGTTCACCCCGGAAGCTCTGGAGATCCTGGAGCGCAAGAAAAACATCCGGCTGCTGCAGCTGGATACCAGTCTGGAGCCTGCCAACACGAAAAAATATACCAATGTGAACGATGGACTGCTGGTGCAGGACATGGATACAAAACAGGTGACGGAAGAGGAACTGACTTGTGTCACAGACCGCAAGCCCACAGAGGAAGAGCTGAAGCAGCTTCTGTTCGGCTGGAAAGTCGTGAAGCATGTGAAATCCAATGCCATCGTGCTGGTCAAGGATGACATGACCATCGGTGTGGGAGCCGGACAGATGAACCGGGTTGGTGCCGCGAAAATCGCCATTGAACAGGCGGGAGAAAAAGCGAAAGGGTCTGTGATGGCTTCGGACGCGTTCTTCCCCATGCCGGATACCGTGGAAGCCGCGGCTGCAGCGGGTGTGACGGCCATTATTCAGCCGGGCGGATCCATCAAGGATCAGCTTTCCATTGATGCCTGCAATGAAGCGGGAATTGCCATGGTTTTCACGGGCGTTCGCCACTTCAAACATTGACAGGTGTGTTATAAAGTAGTCAGCGGAAAGGAGATTCTTTCATGGACAAGTATGTATGCACAGTTTGCGGGTATATCTATGATCCCGCCGAAGGCGATCCGGACAACGGCGTAGCCCCCGGAACTGCGTTTGCGGATATTCCCGATTCCTGGGTATGCCCGGTTTGTGGTGTTCCCAAATCTGATTTTGAGAAAATGGACTGAGGTCCCGGTACATAATCAGCGAACAGAACAGCAGATCTGCAGATTGAAGCGGATCTGCTGTTTTTTGTACGCCTGACAGGGCACAGACAGCGGCATGTTTCGAAAATCGTCACAATCTCCAATATTATTCACCGTATAATATTGGAGAAAGGAGATCCTATGCTGATACAGACAGGAGGCGGCCTGCTGGACATGTGTGTTCTGGCAGCACTTGACCGGGAAGATCTTTACGGATACCGCCTGACCAGGCAGATCAAGCAGGTGCTGGATGTATCCGAATCGGCGTTGTATCCCGTGCTCCGGCGGCTGAAAAAAGACGGTCTGCTGGAAACATATGACCGGGAAACCGATGGGCGGAACCGGAGATACTACCGGATGACAGAACCGGGGCGCAGGCGCCTTGCGGAATACAAGCAGGAATGGGAAACACTGTCCAGCCAGATTGACACGATTCTGGAAGGAGGAAAGGATATATGACGGAAAGAGAGTACATACAGCGTCTGCGGGAAAACCTGCGGCAGATTCCGGAAACGGAAACGGAAGACGTGGTGGAATACGTCAGGGAATATTTTGAGGAGGCAGGAGAAGAGGAAACGCTGCGGGCTCTCGGTTTTCCGGAGAGCTTTGCCCGGCAGATCAGTGCCGACGCTGCTGCCAAACTGCCGCCGCTTCCGGGCATTGCCAGCCGGAAGCAGCAGAGAGCGGAAACTGCAGGAGAATCCGGCTGCTTCGGTTCAGACCAGAAAGAAACCGCTGAATGGAACAGTGCCCAGGCAAGGCGCAGCCGGGCCACGGTATGGATCCTGGTTCTGGGCATCCTGTCTCTGCCCCTCTCCCTGCCTCTGGCAATGGCCGTGATTCTGATTCTGTTTTCCGTCCTGCTGCTGGTGATTTGTCTGGTGTTTGTGGTCGTGGTGGTCATGATGGCCGGCATCATGAGTACCGGATTGTGTGCATGGCGGGCGGCAGCCATGATGATGACAGAACCGGTGGCGGCTTTGTATGTGCTGGGCGCAGCTCTGGTCAGCTCTGGCCTGGCGCTGCTTTCTTTCTCGGCTCTGCGCGGTTTTGTCACCCAGGGCGTGCCGTTCATCACAGAGAAATTCTCCGGCTTGTACCGGACGCTGCGGGAAAGGAGAAACGCACATGCATAAACTGACAAAATGGGGACTGAGTCTTGCTGGTGCCGGTCTGCTGGTGATGGGTGGAACCTGGGCGGTTCTTGGCAGCCGGGTCGAGGATCTGACAACGTTTTCCTTTGGCTTTCCCGATTCCGGCAATCCCTGGCAGGATGTGAAGGCCAGCTACGGCGCAAAGGAAAAAGTCACGAGTCTGGACCTGGAAACGGCAACCGGAACTGTGACGATCAGGCAGGGAAAAACCTTTGAAATTCAGACAAATGGCATCAAACGGGCAGGATCCGGAGAAGAAGACGGGCACTGGACAGAATTTCATACAGAGAATGGGCTGGCTGTTTTCCGCACCGGACAGGAAGGGTGGCAGACAGTGAATGGTGAAGAAGCCCGCATCCAGGTCACGATCCCGGAAACAGTGAAAACCGTGAATGTATCTGTATCCATGGGATCCCTCAGCTGTCATGATCTGAATCTGGATACCGCGGATTTGTCCGTGAACATGGGAGACTGTGATTTTCAGGGACGCGTATCCCGCAGCCTGGCAGCCAGTGTGGATATGGGCAATGGATCTCTGGATCTGCAGATGCCCCAGGCCCGGCTGGATCTGTCTGTGGATATGGGAGAGCTGACACTGAATGGCAGAGAAACCGAACATGATTTCATGACTTCGGCGCTGAAAACCGGGAATGAGGGACCGGCGGTTACCGCTTCTGTGAATATGGGAAATCTGAACGTTTCCCTTCAGGACAAAAGCAGATCCTGACCTGACAGCCGGTGACATACAGCCAGACGAGTCCGGACAGGGAATAAACCGGAGATAAGAAAAAAACAGCTGAGTCCGCTGATGATACGGCACATTTCTCAGCTGTTTTCGTCGTTCCGGCTCCTCAGAGAACGGGGTACCCGGCTCACTGAAACCGTCCGGCGGCTTTCTGCAGCTTCCGCCAGTCCTCTTTCAGCACATAGACAGCCAGTCCGCCGGGACGGCAGGTGATGGTCACCTGTCCCTGCCTGTCAAAAGCCGGTGTATTCACCGGATCGGTGATATCCACCAGCGTTCTGCCCGCCAGCCGGGGCTCGGATACCGTTTGCTGTTTCCAGTCCGCAATGGTGAACAGCACAATGACCGGATGGGGACCCCAGGCCATCCAGCAGGCTTTCTGGGGATCCTCGTCATAGAGATCCACGATATTGGGCGTCAGAAGATGAGCCCGGATCCACATCATTTCCCGCAGAAAGGGCACGGGCGGATTCCCCCGGCGCAGACCATACAGATCACCATAGAATACAACAGGCATCCGGGAACGATTCAGAAGGATGGATGCATAAGCCTGGGGGCGGAACCAGTCCATGACCCAGGACTCCAGGGCCTGCCCGGGCTGCGTATCGTGATTGTCCACGAAGGCTGCCGCATGATCCGGATCTGTATCCGTCAGCGTGTAATTGAAAAGGTGACGGATGTCGTAGTGGCCATTGGAAGCGGCGGCCTGCTGAAGGTGATAGTGCAGGGGAACATCCAGCAGGCGCATGCATCTCTGGCAGTCATTCAGATAGTTTTTCAGTACGAACACATCACCGGACCAGTACTCTCCCAGTGTCAGATCGGGGTGATTCCCCGTGGCGTGCATTGCAGCGAGCCACTGGGGAAAGAAATGCGAATCGATGGATTTCAGGGAATCCAGCCGGAATCCATTGACTCCTGTGGTTTCGGTATACCATTTGCCCCAGGTGTACAGCTCCTGCAGGACCTCCTCACTGGAAAAATCCACATCGGCACCCATGACATAATCGAAATTGCCCAGTTCTTCGGAAACATGCGAATTCCAGGTTTTTCCTTCAAACATGAGGATGCTGCGGCTGCCATGAGCGTCTGTGCAGTCTGTTCCCGTGAAATGCCGCCAGTGCCAGCGAAAATCCGAATACTTTCCCTGCCGTTCCGGAAACTCGTAGTCTGTCCACACCGTGACAGGATGCAGATCCTGGAGAATGCGGCTTCTGTTGGAAGGATCCACGGTACGGGCCTGGAGTGTTTCTGTTTTATCCGCACCCATGCGGTGATTCAGAACAATGTCTGCCAGAACCCGGATCCCCCGTTTCTGCAAGGCGCTGATGGCGGACAGATACTGTTTTCTGGTCCCATATTTGGTGGCAATGGATCCCTTCTGCCTGAATTCACCCAGGTCATACAGATCGTAGGGACCGTATCCCACATCCCGGCTGCCGCCCTGGCCTTTGTACGCCGGCGGAAGCCATACACCTGTGACACCCAGACGGGCCAGCACCGGCGCCTGGCGCTGTGCCTGGGTCCACAGCCGGCAGTCCGGCTCCAGGTCCCATTCGAAGTACTGAATCAGGGTTTCATTCATCACAGATCATCCTTTCTGTCAACAGTCCGGCAGCAGGCCAGGGCGCAGCAAAACCGGCAACAGCCGCTGCAACGGTATAATGGCTTCGATAAGAAAAGAGGCAGATATCATGAACAGCATTTTCCACAGAAGATCCATCCGTCAGTACACAGCCAAACCCGTATCCCGGGACGACATCGAACAGGTGCTGCGGGCGGCCATGGCTGCCCCCACAGCCTGTGATGACCGCCAGTATCAGTTTTATGTGGTGACGAATCCCGGACTCCGGCAGCAGCTGGCAGCCTGTTCCCTGTATGCAGGCTGTGCCGCCGGTGCTCCGGTGGTCATTGTTCCCTGCTGGGAGAAGGAGACCGGTCACGCACCGGAATATGCCCCGGTCAATCTCTCTCTGGTCTGTGAGAATCTGATGCTGGAAGCCGATGACCTGGGACTGGGTACAGTGTTTCTGGGTATCTATCCGGAAACAGACCGGATGCAGAAAGTCTCTGATGCCCTCCGGCTGCCGGCAAATCTTGTTCCCTTCGCGCTGATTCCCCTGGGGCATCCTGCCAGGGAAGCCGCAAAGAAGGACAAATTCGATCCTGCCCGGATTCACTGCATCGACTGAGCATCCGGCTGCTGCCGCCAGTGATCAGAGCGGATCAAAGTGCCGAAGCGGCGGAACAGACACAGTGCAGTCCGCCGGCTACGGCACTTTTCTGCATCCCCGACAGGCGGATCCTCTGTCTGGAACAGCTGACACATCGGTTATCTGACAGGGGTCTGATTTTCATCAGCTGGCCCTGACCGGACCTGATCCAGAAGATCGCTGTACCCCTCCTGCGCCATCCGGGATTCCGGCACAAACCGCAGGGCAGCGGAATTGATGCAGTAGCGCAGACCACCGCTCTGTGCCGGTCCGTCATTGAATACATGACCCAGATGTGAATCGGCCTGGCTGCTTCGCACCTCCACCCGTTCCATGCCGTGAGAATGATCTCTGAGACAGGACAGCGCATCATCAGAAACCGGTCTGGTGAAAGCCGGCCATCCGCAGCCGGAGTCGTATTTATCTGCAGAAGAAAAAAGCGGCTGACCGTCCACCGGATCCACGTAGATACCCGGCTCAAAGAAATGGTCATAGATCCCGCTGAAAGGCGGTTCCGTGGCACCCTGCTGGGTCACGGCTTGCTGCAGTGGGGACAGAGCCTTGACCGCAGTCTGTTTTTCCTGTTTGTTCATACAGAAATCATAGTAAAAAGATAAGAAAAAGACAGCTTTCCGGACCTGCCGGAACCTCAAAGGAGTATGGTAGACTGTTTCTGTCCCGGGCCCGGAGGTCCCATCCCCGGCTTTCAGGTTTCCGAGTCATGAAAACTCTGCCAGCAAAAGACCATACTGGCAGTCAGTGTCTGCTGACATGACAGCCGGATTGAAACAATACCCGGAGAGAAGAGAAAGGAGAAGAGATCATGGATACCAAACACGGCCTGCAGAGAATTCTCACCCTGCCCAATCTCATCACCTGCATCCGGATCGCCGGTGCTCTGGCTCTGATCTGGATGGTCCCTTTTTCTCCGGCTTTCTATACAACCTACCTGATCTGCGGCCTCAGTGACGGTCTGGATGGATTCGCAGCCAGAGTCACCGGACAGACATCGGAATTCGGCCGGCATCTGGACAGCGTAGCCGATCTGGTCCTCTACGGCACGGTGTTTCTGAAACTGCTGCCGGCCATGACAGCCAGTCTGGCCGGATGGATCTGGATCTGGCTCGCTGCAGCCGTCATCCTCCGGCTCATGGTCTATGCTCTCATTGCCATCCGCTTCCGGAAATTCGCCGCCACCCACACCTGGCTGGACAAACTCAGCTCCATCCTGGTGTTTCTGGTCCCCTTCAGCATTGAACCAGGCTGGCAGGACTGGGGATGTTCCCTGGCACTGTTCGCCGCCACCGCCGCTTCTCTGGAAGAACTGATCATGTTCGCCGGCAGCAGTCAGTATGATCCCTCCCGCCGCACCGTGCTCCAGTCACCGCAGCCCAGGCAGACCAGACAGACTGGATCACCTGTCAGCCGGAAGCTGGCTCCCGGCCAATCCAGCCGGAAACCGGAAATCAGACAGCCGGTGAACGGACAAAGACGGGAACTTTGACCGATGCATCCGGACAGGACAAAAGCTGAAACAGAAAAAGCAGTCAGACCAGACAGAAATGGGCTGTGTCCTTTCGACACGTTCCACTCTGTGAGGCTGACTGCTTTTTGATGATCCCTGTCCGGTTTTGAGCTTCGTCACTTTCGGACAGAATAGCTGTCTGTTCCCGGAACATCAGACAGCAGAGAACCGGGCAGCGCTACTGAGTGCTACTGATTGACATCCATGCCATTGACCTCCAGACCGTCATCAATCTGAATCATCAAAAAGCGTTTGCCATCCACCAGCCGGGTTTTGACCTTCCACGCCGCATCCCCCCGCACCGTCACGCTGATATCCTTCATCTTCACCGTCAGCTTCTCCGGATCCATCAGATTCACCGCCTTCAGTTCATTGTCCCCCACGGTTTTGTCATACACCGCCGAATAATGCTGCAGGGATTCCTGAGACAGCCCTGCATCCTCCAGCAATCCCCGCATCCGGGTCTTGTCCATGGACAAAGGCGTCCCCTCTTCCTCCGCCTCCGCCACCATATCCCGCAAAGATCCATAGACATGACTGACCGTATCGAAATCCAGCTCCCGGCCCGCCACATCCGCCAGCATCTTCCGGAAACAGTCGTTTTCCTTGTCATAGGGAAGAGCAGACATGGATCCAATGATATTTTCAATGAACATCTCATTCGGCCGCTTCGGCGTCTTCGTATAATACAGAATGTGATTCACATCCGCCCCACCATCCGTATAACAGGGATAGAGAAAGCCGTCCAGGCCCGAAGAAATCACGTGCATATCCACATCCTCTTTCTTCTCCATTGCGCCGCTCTCCTGATTGAAATACAAACCGATGTCCGTCAGCGTTACCTCATTTACTGAACAAACCAGGAAACGATAGGCAGAACCGGCATCCTCCATCCTGTTTTTATCCTTGATCTGCCACTCGCACGCCGCCAGAATCAGGTAATAGCCATTCAGGTAAGACGTATTCCGGGAAAAATCCTCCACGAACCCTCGAATCTGCTCTTCATCCTTCAAACGTGACTGATTCAGATCATACAGCCGCTGCTGACAGACAGAACCCGTCTCAAAACTGTATTCCGTCAGCTGTTTCCCCAGCTTCCCGGACAGAGCCTTTTTCAGGATGCTCAGATAAATGGTCCGTTCGGATTCCGACAGATCCTCATAGTCCGTCACCTGGAAACACTTCAGAACCGGCGAAGAGTTTTCATTGGATACATACGCCGTTGCGATATTCGTGATGAAAAAGTCACTGTTGTCTTTTTTGAACTGACGCCGCAGCTGGGCGATTTCTTTTGCATTCATGTCTGTAAGTGTACCATTCTCCACGGCAATCAGGGACATTCACTTCGTGAGAAGCCGCAAGTTTCTGCCGATGCAGACTGCCAGCAGTCCTTGCCGGGGCGGATATGAGGAAAGGGGAGAAGGGGGATATGAGAGAGGTGTGGATTGCAGATGATTGGCGGGGGCCAGTATCGAATGCATGGGGCCTGTATTGAATGATGAGAGGCTTCAGGAGAAAAAGGAAAGAGTTGCACGAAATGCTGTCACTTGCACTTATCGGTGATGCAGCAAAGAAAGATGCAAAAAAGAACAAAAAGTGGTTGCATTCTCCTGTGGCTGTGGTATTATAAGTGAG
>NZ_CAJUPA010000006.1 GCF_910588395.1 uncultured Faecalibaculum sp.
TTTAGGTAAAGGGCTTCTCGCCGATTTCACGCTTCAAACTGTAAAAGACGGGATCGTAAACAGTATATCACCTGCAGGCAGGAATATGTCCATGTCCTGAGGATTTGTAAGCCCGGCGCAAATCTCCGGTTTGAGAACAGAAGAAAACCGAAAAGGACAAACCCGGCCTGGGACTGCCATGGTTTGTCCTTTGTGCTCGTAACCGTCCTACTTGTGGTAAGAGCGCCCTGCATCGATCATGAATCCCCGGTATATCTGCTCCAGAAGAAGCACCCGGGTCATCATGTGTGTGAATGTCAGGTCAGAAAGCTTCAGCCTGTACCCGGCACGTCTGACCAGCGCCTCTCCCGGACCCAGGCTGCCGGCAATCACAAAGACCAGATGACCGGCCTGACGCCACTGTATCAGTTTCCAGGCAAATCCCGGTGAATCCGGCATGGTGCCGTGCAGATCCAGCAGCACCACGAAATCATCCGCCTTCAGCCTGTCCAGCACTCTGGCTGCTTCCGCATCACGCACCCGGCGTTCCTCCGCTTCCCGGTCTGTGTGAAGATTGGGTTCATCCTTCACTTCTTCCACCTGGACCCTGTCAAAGGCGCTGATCCGCTTGACGTATTCGTCTTCCAGGCTTTTCAGCGCTTTGTCCCGGTTCTTTCCGACACAGATCAGACGGATCAAATCTGTGCTCCCGTGGGGAACGTCTCAGTCAGAGCCCGTACTTCCTGGCGGATTCGGGCCGCGTGTTCATCCGTCCCGTTTTTCAGCACATCCACGATCCAGCGAGCTGTCTGACGGAACTGGGCTTCCCCGAATCCCCGGCTTGTCATTGCCGCGCTGCCCAGACGGATGCCGCTGGTGACAAAGGGCTTCTGCTGATCAAAGGGAATGGTGTTTTTGTTGCAGGTGATCCCTGCCAGATCCAGCAGCCGCTCTGCTTCCTTGCCGGTCATCCCCAGGCTGGACATCGTATCCAGCAGAATCAGGTGGTTGTCAGATCCCCCGGATACCATCCGGAAACCGGCTTTTTCAAATTCATCTGCCATCGCCTGCACATTGTCCAGAATCCCCTGTGCGTAGTCCCTGAACGCCGGCTGCATTGCTTCATGCAGCGCAATCCCCTTGGCGGCTATCACATGCTCCAGCGGCCCGCCCTGCATACCGGGGAACACCCGGGAATCGATTTTCTTTCCATACTCTTCCTTTGCCAGAATCAGCCCGCCCCGGGGGCCGCGCAGTGTCTTGTGCGTGGTCGTGGTCACAAAATCTGCATAGGGAACCGGGCTGGGATGCAGTCCGGCGGCCACCAGCCCGGCGATGTGGGCCATGTCCACCATCAGCAGGGAACCGGACTTGTCTGCGATCTCACGCAGACGCGCAAAATCAATCACCCGGGGGTAGGCACTGGCGCCTGCCACGATGAGTTTCGGGTGATGCTCCAGAGCCAGCTTCTCCAGTTCATCGTAGTCGATCAGTTCTGTTTCCCGGTTCACATTATAAGGAACGAAATTGTAGCTGCGGCCCGAGAAGTTCAGGGGGTGACCATGGGTGAGGTGACCACCGCTGGTGAGGTCCATGCCCAGGACTGTATCCCCCGGCTCCAGACAGGCCAGGTACACGCCCATGTTGGCCTGGGATCCGGAATGCGGCTGCACGTTGGCATACTCGGCTCCGAAGAGTTCCTTTGCCCGCTGAATGGTCAGACGTTCCGCTTCATCCACATGCACGCAGCCGCCGTAATACCGCCTGCCGGGGTAGCCTTCGGCGTACTTGTTGGTGAGAACCGAACCCTGCGCTTCCCGGACTTCGTCGCTGACAAAGTTCTCGGATGCAATGAGTTCAACGTTGTATTTCTGCCGGTCTTCTTCCCGGCCAATGATGTCAAACATGGCTGTATCTCTCATGATCAAATCCTCCATACCACCCTACTATACTGAAAACCTTTCAGAAACAAAAGAAAGAAAGCAGAAGGTGACGGATGCCTCCCGCCCGGGAGCAGGTCACATGTAACCATACCGTCATCCAGTGCCCGAAAGTGACCGATTGTTACAATTTTTATTCCTTTTTGTACTGCAGAGCGCAAGGCTAATTGCTTTTCCGGGAAACCCGGCATACAATGTAGGCGAAAGTTGACTGCGGTAAAGCATACTGCCTCTGCCGCAGGGGAAAGGGTGATCATCTATGTATTACCGTCTGGTCACACCATGAAGCGGCGGGATCTTGAACCGCTGATCCTCGAAACATCGCTGCGTCTTTTTCAGGAAAAGGGCTACGACAATGTGAGCGTCCGGGAGATATGCGAAGCCTGCGACATCACCAAGCCCACTTTTTACAAATATGCAGTGACCAAGGGGGATCTTCTTGAACTGTTTTTCTACCGGATTGCCGGAAAAGCCGATGATACCTGGGATGATCCGCAGATGCAGGGCTCCTGGTGGAACTGCATCAGAAAAGGCTTCACCGATTTTCTGAAATCCTTTCTGTCCTTTGGAACAGACTTCTGCATGCAGCTGTTCATCCAGAATGTCATGTCCCAGCAGGACCGTTTCAGGGTCAGCCCCGAGTTCCGCACCCGGATGACCGCCGTGCTCTGGCAGGCGCAGCGTTCGGGAGAGATTCTGGACGACACCGACCCGGAAGAACTCTATGATGTCATTATTTCCACACTGATCGGATTCTGCGCCTGGTGGATTCTGAATGAAGGTCAGGTGGATGTGGTAACCGAATTTCTGGAAGCCCTTCAGGGGCTTTGCGAGGTACCTGCATGAAGAGGAAAACATCACTGGCGGAAATCGCCGATGCCGCTTTCCAGCTGTTCAGGGAGCATGGATTCGACAATGTGTCGGTCATGGACATCTGCCATGAAGTCGGCATCACAAAACCGACTTTCTATAAATTCGCTGCCTCCAAGGATGCCCTGCTGTCTCAGTACTATCAGGGAGCGGATGAAACTGTCCTGCAGGAGATGGCTTCTCTTGATCTGGCCGGGTCCTACATCGAGGAGATCTGGGCCGGAACCAGCTGCATCATGAAACGCAGCAGCGAGCTGGGCCATGACCTGTACTCGCATTACGTCATCCGGTGTCTGCGCAGCCATACCCATCCCAATACAACAGGCTATGAGCTGCAGGAGCACATTGAAGAAGCCATCCGGAAGGCGCAGAAATCCGGACAGATCCTGAATCATTCGGATCCCAGAAAGATCTGGCTGTCTCTGACGAATCTGTTTCTCGGCACAGGATGTCAGTGGGCATTCGGCGGCGGTGAGGAAAATGTACTGCAGCAGTGCAGGCATGGTTTTCTGATTACCCTGCGGCCTGCTGTGGCACTTCCGGAACTTCATTCCTGAGACCTGCTGCAAAAAGCGAAGACACTCTGCAGTCCCGGCTGCGGTGTCTTCGCTTTTTTCTGTCCGGTGCAGACCAGCCGCAGCAGTGTCCAAGGGGGACTGGGCGCGTAAAAAAGGCTCTGTCCCGCCAAAATGTGATTGGATACAGAGCCACAGGTTTTCTCACATCACAGACAAACTGAAAGTCAGTGAATAACTTTTTCAAACCGGAATATTCCGTCTGGGAATTGCTCATCAAATTCTTCGCCACTCGAATCAGGATCGTTGGGATCAGGGTGGAATTTGTTGAAAAAACCTACAATATGAAACCCGCATCGGTTTACATAGAAATGGATATTGCGCTGCTCAAAATACGGTGTCACCGTCTCCCAGATCTTCACCTCTGGATGCAGCTTTTCAACTGCGCACCACGCAGCATATCCAATCCCCTTGCTGTGGGCGAACGGAGATACGAATAATAAATCTAAATCTCCTTTTTCGCCCTCAATCCTGATAACGACGCCGCCGACTTTTTTGCCGTCGGAAACGATCCGATAGGCTTCTCCGCCATCAATAGACTGTTTAATCGTTTCCCGTGAAATGATTTGACCGTCTGCTTCAAAATGGTTGTCCCGAAGACCGAACTCTTCCATTGCTCCGTAGTTGAATGCCTCCTGATTGTCTGTGATAAACTGCTCTCTATCGCTATCTTCCAACGGAAGCAATTGTATAATACCGTTCATTCCCATTCCTCCTGCAAATTCCCGATTTGTCTGTTCCCAGTATACTCCGTCACATTTTGGTGGGACAGAACCAAAAAAAACAGAACACCATCGATGCTCTGTTTTTGAAATATCCTCGCTGAGACTAACGCTTGGAGTACTGGGGACTGCGGCGTGCGGCCTTCAGACCATACTTCTTCCGTTCCTTGGCACGGGGGTCACGTGTAACGAAACCGGCTGCCTTCAGGACGGGACGGTAGCCTTCGTTGGCTTCCATCAGCGCACGGGTGATGCCGTGACGGATCGCACCGGACTGACCGGTGAAACCGCCGCCGTTTACGTTGACGATCACATCAAACTGATCCAGGGTGTTGGTCAGGTCCAGAGGGGACTTGACAACCTGCTGCAGGATCTCACTGGGCAGATACTGCTCCAGAGGCTTGCCGTTTACTGTGATGTTTCCTGTTCCCGGACGAAGAAAGACACGAGCAACAGATTTTTTGCGTCGTCCGACGCCATGGTACTGGACCAGGTCCGTTTTCTTGACTGCCATTCTCTATTCCTCCTATCCTTTCACCTTCAGCTCAACGGGCTGCTGAGCTGCATGGGGGTGTTCGGGTCCTTCGTAAACAAACAGGTGCTTGCGCATCTTGTCACCCAGTTTTGTGTGGGGCAGCATGCCTTTTACAGCATGAGACACCCATTCAACCGGATACTTTTCCTTCATTTCTTTTGCAGTGCGAACGCGCATGCCTCCGAAATAGCCGGAATGGTTGTAGTACTTTTCAGTGTTCAGCTTGTTGCCTGTCATTTCCACCTTGTCGGCATTGACAATGATGACACAGTCACCGCAGTCAACGTTGGGTGTATATGTAGGTTTGTGCTTGCCGCGCAGTACATGAGCCGCCGTGGTCGCAAGACGTCCGAGCGTCTGACCTTCACCGTCGATCACGTACCATGTGCGGACTACTTCAGCGGGTTTTGCCATTGTTGTCTGGCGCATGATATTTCCTCCTATGATTTGAGCGTTACCGGGGCTCAAAAGGCTGGAGTTCAGCCAACCTATAGTCTATAAAAAGGCGCCGATAAAATCAACGCCTTTTGTTTCTCATTCGGATTTTTCTTTCTGCTTCCGCTCCCGGAGCCGGACGAAATCCACCCGGGGTATCCGGTCGGTCAGTTTCACGCCAAAGGTCTCCAGATTCTTTTTCGCCTGGCGGTACAGCGACACCCGCAGATCCCGGGGATGATGAGCATCCATGCCAATGATGGCCCGGCACCCGCAGGAACCGGCGATTTCCCAGAAATGATGATGGGGATATCCTTCCCGTCCCGTCCGGCGGGCAAGCTGCAGGCCCAGCACATTGTACTCCAGCGGAATATCATGAGCGGCGCAGTACCGGCAGATGGCTTCAAATCCCGGCCGCATGCCCTCATCCCAGTCCAGGGAACGCAGCGGCAGTTCCGGATGAGCCAGATAGCTGAACATCCCTGTTTCCAGGCCATCCAGCACAGTCCGGACATAGACATCGAACTGATCCCTGGCGATTTTTCCGAAGTACTGCCCGGTTTCGTCCGATTCGTGATAGTGATTTCCGAAAATCAGATAATCGATCCCCTCGCGGATTGCAAAATCCAGCAGCCAGTCCATATACCGGGGAAAGTATTCCGCTTCCAGACCGAGCAGAATTTCTATACGGCCCCGGTATGCGTCCCGGAGCGCCAGGACACTCTCCCGGTAGCCCGCAAACTGCTCCAGCCGCATCCGCATCCGGGGAATGTAGCCGGATTCATACGGCCATGGACAGTGATCCGAAAACCCCAGAACATCATATCCCTGCCGCAGAGCCTCCTGCACGTATTCCTCGTCCGTGCCGCCGGCATGCAGACAGCGTCTGGTGTGCGTGTGATAGTTGGCCTGGATCAAAGCCGCTTTTCCTGTGTGTGTTTCTTCCATATTCAATACCATACCCTGCTCAGAAACAGCCCGTGCGCCGGCGCATTGTACCGGCTGGCGTGTTTGTCCCGCTGCGCCAGCATCCGGTTTATATCCTCCGGCGTCAGTTTTCCGCGTCCGGCTGCTTCCAGAACCGCTGTCATCATTCTAACCTGATACCGGAGAAAACCGGTCCCTTCAAACACCAGATGGATATCCTGGCCTTCCTCCAGAACATCCAGCCTGGTGACAGTCCGGACCATGCTCTTGTCCGGATGGTGATGGCAGTTGGTGAAACTCGTAAAGTCATGCGTGCCGATGAAACAGGCAGCAGCCTGACGCATTTTTTCCGGATCCGGTTTCACCGGACGGAACCATTTGTACCGCCAGGTAAAGGGATCCGGCTGCTGCAGCGTCATCCAGTATTCATACCGTTTTCTTCTGGCGGAAAACCGGGCGTGAAAATCCGCCGACACCTCCGTGACTTCCAGGATCCGGATATCCCGGGGCAGCAGCGAGTTCAGTGCCGGAACCCAGCGGATGCCTTGCCGGGCATCAAAATGAAAGACCTGTCCTGTGGCATGCACGCCCGTATCCGTTCGTCCGCTGCCTGTCACCGGAACCGGATGACCGGTGAGCTTCTCCAGGGCTTCCTCCAGCACCTGCTGAATGCCCAGCGCATTGATCTGCCGCTGCCAGCCGGCGTAGTCTGTTCCATCATACTGGACCACAGCCATGAACCGGTGGAGCGGATGCTGCAGGGTACTGACCGCTGCTGTTTTCCTGCCATCAGACATGCTCTGCTGTCCGGCTGTTTCCGGCATCAGAAAACCGCCAGCAGAATGCAGCCGGTCAGCACGCCGGCAGCTGCCACCAGTCCCCAGATATCCGGTGCGGTCATCTTCAGCACTTTGTACCGGGTCCGGGGACGCTGCGGATCGTATCCCCTGGCTTCCATGGCATTGGCCAGCTGATCCGCCCGGTCAAACGCCGATACGAACAGCGGAACGATCAGCGCCAGGACTGCCATGATTTTTTCTTTCAGAGATCCGTTTTCCAGATCCACACCCCGGCTTGCCTGAGCGTTCATGATCCGCTGAGTTTCTTCGATCAGTGTGGGAATGAATCGCAGGGCAATGGAAATCATCATCGCAATGATGTGTGCAGGCAGACCAACCGCTTCAAAGGGCTTGAGGAGTTTTTCAATGCCCAGTGTCAGATCCAGCGGCTTGGTGGTGGCTGTCAGAATCGTGGTGATGATCACCATCAGCATCAGTCTTACTATTATATAAAGGGTTTGTGAAATCGCATCGGAATAGATGGAAAACCAGCCCCACTGTACAAGTGGCACGCCGGTCCGGATGGCGAAGATGTTGATCACCAGCAGGAACACCATCATGAACATCATGGGTTTCATGCTCCGCAGGGCAAAGCCGATGGTGAGTTTCGAGAGCTTCAGAGCGATCCAGATAAAGGCGAAGATCAGAACATAGCCCCAGAATCCGGCGGGAACAAAGATGGCTATCATGAGCAGCAGCATGATGAGGATTTTGGCCCGGGGATCCATTTTGTCCACGACTGAATTCAGAGGCAGATACCGTCCAAGAGCGATGTTGTTCATGCCTGTACCTCTCCGTTTGCCGTTTTTTCGGGCTGCACGGCACTGTGATTCTCTTTCCAGTCCCGGATGGCCTGAATCAGATCCGCATCCCGCAGCCGGATGTCCCCCAGATCCATTCCCTTTTCCTTCAGCTTCAGCTGCAGGCGGACGATTCCCGGGGGATCGATCCCGATGGCTTCCAGCCATTCGGGATGCGAGAAAAACTCCTGCACATCGGCTTCTCTGGCGACCTTTCCCTGATCCATGACAATGACATGGTCGCAGTACTTCAGAACGTGCTCCATGTCATGAGTGACCAGCAGGACGGTCTTGCCTTCCTTGCGGTTAAGATCGGAGAACAGTTCCATCATCTCCCGGGATCCCTGGGGATCCAGGCCTGCCGCCGGCTCATCCAGAACCAGGACCTCCGGATCCAGAACGAGAATACCGGCAATGGCCACGCGGCGTTTCTGGCCGCCGGAGAGGTCAAAGGGACTGCGGTCGAGGTACGTTTCATCCAGTCCCACAACCGGCAGAATCCGTTTCACCTGCTCCAGCGCATCCTCCTCCGGCACCCCGAAGTTTTTCGGGCCAAAGGCAATGTCCTTCGCAATGGTTTCTTCAAACAGCTGATACTCCGGAAACTGGAACACAAGTCCCACCTGCCTGCGCAGTTCCTTCAAATCCCTGATTTTCATGCCCGGCAGAATTTTTCTGCCCAGGATTTCCAGTTCACCGGCAGTGGGTACCAGCAGTCCGTTGAGATGCTGAACAAAAGTGGATTTCCCGCTTCCTGTCTGCCCGATGATCGCAGTCATCTTTCCTTCCGGGATTTTCACACTGGCATCATCCAGCGCCTGGAAGGAAAAAGGTGTACCGGGACTGTAGACATGTCCCAGGTGTCTGGCTTCTATCGACATATTTCCTCTGCAGCCTCCTCCAGGTCCAGTGCCTGATGTTCGGTCAGACCGAGCTTGCACAGTTCATCCGTGATTTTCCAGGCAAAGGGAACATCCAGTTCCATCTGGCGCAGTTCCTGCTGCCGGGAAAAAATCTCCCGCGGAGTCCCTGTCATGGCAATGGATCCGTCTTTCAGCGCCAGCACATAATCACTCTGTGCCACTTCTTCCATATCATGGGTGATGGAGAGAATGGTGATGTCCTTCTCTTCGTGCAGTCGCCGGATTTCTTCATTGATGGCCTTTTTTCCCTTGGGATCCAGCATGCTTGTGGATTCGTCAAAAATGATGATGTCTGGTGCCACAGCCAGAATCCCGGCTATCGCCACCCGCTGCTTCTGACCACCGGAAAGCTTGGTGGGTTCGGAATCCAGAAATCTTGTCATCCCCACCTGTCTGGCCGCGGTTTCAATCAGTTCCTGCATCTGTTCCTGGGGAATGCAGCGGTTTTCCAGACCGAAGGCAATGTCATCCGCCACAGTGCTGCCGATGAACTGATTGTCCGGATTCTGAAACACGATTCCCGTGGATGTACGGATATCATAGACGGAATCCTCCGTAAGTTCCGTTCCCAGGATACTGATCGAACCGGACGCTGCCGGCAGCAGGCCGATCAGCAGTTTGGCCAGTGTGGATTTCCCGGAGCCGTTGTGTCCGATCACTGCGGTGTAACTGCCTTTGGGGATATCAAAGGATATCCCTTTCAGTACATCCCGCTGGCCGTCATATGAAAAGGTCAGGTCGCGTACAGAAACAGCGTCCCTGCCATTGTATTGTTTGGTCATGCAGTTCCTCCCATGATTTCGATGATACCATTTTCCGGCTGAAACCGTGATTCATTCTCTGCACCAGCGTCAGTTGCCCGGAGAGATCCAGAATGTATGCCCATTCAAAGCCGGCTGGAAAAACTGTTTCTTCAGTCCTGCAGCCGAAGAAAAAAGGACGCTGACTCGTCCTTTTCCAGCTGATGATCAGGCTGTTATGCAGTAACCTGTGTACTGCACGCCTTCCAGACCGGCACAGTCAAGGAGCACCTTGACCGGCTTTTCCTGAGTATAGAGTACATCCAGCACACCGGATTCTGTATCCATGCTGCTGGAATAGCCGCCGGAGGCCAGGAGTTCCTGCGCCATGGATGCTGTTTCGGGTCCGTCCACAACATAGGAAATCCGTACCGGGAGCGATTCATCATCCAGGCTTTCCCAGGTCTGTGCATCCAGCTCCGCCCGCTGGGTGGCTGCCGCAACCGGATCGAAATCCGGCTCGGGGTCAGACATCAGATAATCATCCATCTCGCGGTCATCTTCTTTTTTCACAATGGATGCAGCCACGGCAGCGGCGCCGGCTGCAATGCCGGCGGCTGCCAGCGCAAATTTCAACCAGTTCATCGTTTCCTCCTTGAAACAGCGATTCCATCGCCTTTGTCATCCAGAAACTCTGTTGTCCAGTCCTCAAGCCCCTCCAGAAACCTGCGGTATTCCCGCAGCCTGCGGATCAGCCCTCTGGTATGGCGGTTTTCTGTCATTTCCGGATGATCCACCATTCCATGAAATTTCATGTTGTCTGTCACAATGATACCATTTTCTGACAGCAGAGGAGAATAGCGTTCGAAGAAACGGCGGTACTGGCTTTTGGCAGCGTCAATGAAAATAAGATCAAAGGGCCCTGTCACAGCAGTCTCGAGGGCGTCCCCTTCAATCAGAGTCACCGGCTTTCCGCTTTCTGCAATGTTTTTTCTCGCCTGCCGGATCATATCCGGATCCCGTTCGATGGTAGTCACAGTCAGTCCCTGTTCTGCCATATACACCGCTGTCCGGGCGACCGCAGTTCCGATTTCCAGCATGGACTGGCAGCCATTTTCTCTGGCCAGTGATGCCAGTTCCTCCAGCCCCTCTGCTTCCATGACAGGAACCATATGAACCACTGCTTCCTTTGTGATTTCCAGACTGTCTTTCATACTCCGGGTCCTCCCTCAGTTACATAAGAAAAAAGTGAAGTAACGTTGTTACTTCACAAATTCAACGATGGCCATCGGCGCAGCATCACCGCGGCGGATACGTGTCTTGATGACGCGGGTATAGCCGCCGTTGCGTTCTGCATAGGCAGGACCGATTTCGTTGAAGAGCTTCTGCAGAGCTGTTGTGCCTTCTTCATCTACCTCTACTTCGCGGACGAAAGCAGCGGCCTGACGACGGGCAGCAAGATCGCCCTTCTTCGCCAGTGTAACCAGGCTGTCCATTACAGCGCTGAGTTCCTTCGCCTTCATCTCCGTAGTTTCCAGCTGACCGTGTTCGATCAGCGAGGTAGCCATATTTCTCAGCAGAGCCTTGCGGTGGTCGCTGGTCCGCCCGAGCTTGCGGTTTCTCATGGGGTTCCTCCTGTTTATTCGTTACCCGCCTTGAAACTGAGTCCAAGGGAGTAGATTTTTTCTTTGACTTCCTTCAGGGATTTCTTGCCAAGATTCCGTACATGCATCAGTTCATCTTCTGTCTTGTCGATGAGTTCCTCCACCGTGGTGATTCCCGCCCGTTTCAGGCAGTTGTAGGAACGAACCGAGAGTTCAAGGTCTTCGATGAGCTTGTGCTGCAGGCCGCCTGTGGCTTCTTCTGTCACTGCTTCTTCCGCAGTGGGAATTTCCACAACGGCTTCATCCAGGTTCTGAAGAATCGCAAGGTGATCTCTGAGGATTTTGGACGCGATGGAAAGCGCTTCTTCAGGCTTGAGTGTACCGTCAGTGTCGATTTCCATTGTCAGTTTGTCATAAGCCACGCCTTCTTCATTCAGTTCAGGTTCGCTCTTGTAAGCAACTCTCTTTACCGGTGAATACAGGGCGTCTGTATAGATGATTCCAAGAGGCTGTCCGTCATTCTGATAAATGTGCTTGTTGGTTTCAGCGCCGACATAACCGCGGCCCAGACGGGCCTGCATTTCAATGTTGATGGCACCGCCCTGCGCCAGCGTGCAGATGGGCAGGTCCTTGTTGAGCACTTCCACGCCTGCGGGACATTCAATGTCGCCGGCAGTGACTGTACAGGGCCCGACTGCATTGATGCGCAGCTTGTAGATATCATTGTCGTTGATGTCTATTTTCAGAATCAGCTGCTTGATCTGCAGAATGATCTGGGCCACATCTTCTGTCACGCCTTTGATGCCGGTGAATTCATGGAATATACCGTCGATCCGGATGGAGAATACAGCGCCTCCAGGCACTGCCGAAAGCAGAACCCGGCGCAGGGCATTGCCCAGCGTGATGCCGAAATGATCCGGCAGCGGGCTCATTCTGAAGGATCCGGAAATCTGACTGGTCTCCAGGGTGTCGATCTTAAACGAATTCATGCGGACACCTCCTCTTGTGTCATGTTTACTGTTTTATCCGCGGGGACGTTTCGGGGGACGGCAGCCGTTGTGGGGAATCGGTGTCACGTCATTGATCATGGTGATGTCCAGGCCTGCAACCTGCAGCGCACGGACAGCCGCTTCACGTCCGGGGCCAGGTCCCTTTACTTCAACCGCCACAGTTTTCATGCCGTGGTCCATCGCAGCCTTGCCGGCTGCTTCCGCTGCCAGCTGTGCGGCATACGGAGTGCTTTTGCGGCTTCCCTTGAAGCCCAGAGCTCCGGCAGAGCTCCAGCTCACAGCGTTTCCGTTCTCATCTGTAATCGTAACGATCGTGTTGTTGAACGTGGAGTGGATGTGAGCGACGCCGCGGGCGATATTCTTGCGTGCCCGGCGTTTTCCTGTCCTTCTCTGTACTTTAGCCATTTCTGCTCCTCACCTACTTCTTCTTGTTTGCGACTGTCTTCGCCTTGCCTTTGCGGGTACGGGCGTTTGTCTTTGTGCGCTGTCCGCGAACAGGCAGACCCTTCCGGTGACGGATACCGCGGTAGCAGCCGATTTCCATCAGGCGTTTGATGTTCAGCTGAACTTCACGGCGCAGATCGCCTTCAACCTTGATCTTGTCAACTTCCTTACGGATGGCGTTCAGTTCTGCCTCTGTCAGATCCTTGATTCTCTTGTCTTCACTGATCCCGGCAGCTTTCAGAATATCAGCAGCGGTTGTCCGGCCGATTCCGTAGATGTAAGTGAGCGAAATGACAGCTCTCTTGTCGTTGGGGATGTCTACTCCTGCAATTCGTGCCATTGTTTCCTCCTAGTTTCCCTGTCTCTGCTTGTGTTTCGGGTTTTCACAGATTACCATGACCCGTCCTTTGCGGCGGATAACCCGGCATTTATCGCAGATCGGTTTTACAGACGGTCTTACTTTCATATCTGTTCCTCCTGTGATCACGTATTGTCCCCTGCTGAAATGCGTATTTGAGTTGCAAATGCGGATTGCAGCAGAAACGTGAATGATTATAAACGCAAATAAATGCGCTTATATAGTATAAGCGCAATTTATCTGGATTACAAGTTTTTGCTACCTAGATGCGGATTTATTTTGCGTTCAGGATTTCCTGAACATCCGCCCAGATTTCTTCGATGGGCCGGTCGGCATTCACACGGCTGACCATGTCCCGGGAAGCGTAATAGTCAATAACCGGTTCGGTGTTGGCTGCATACTCATTCAGCCTCACCTTCAGGCTTTCTTCATTGTCGTCCTTGCGCTGCGACAGCTCAGTGCCGCAGACATCGCAGATGCCATCTGCTGCAGGAGCCTTCGTATATATATTATAGATGGCTCCGCAGTTCTTGCACGTTCTGCGCCCTGTGATGCGCTTTGTCAGAACATCAAAGGGTACATCCATGGAGAGAATGAGATCCGGAGAATCCGATGTGCCTGCCGTGAGTTCTTCAAATGCTTTCGCCTGCGCGAGAGTTCTGGGATATCCATCCAGCAGATAGCCGTTCTTTCTGTCCGGCAGACTGCGAAGATAATCCGCCACCATCGCATTGGTGATCTCATCCGGCACCAGCAGTCCCTTTTCGGAATACTGCTGTGCCTTCTTTCCCAGATCAGTCTGCCGGGAGATGTTGTCCCGGAAGATATCACCGGTGGAGATGTGGTTGAGATTGTACGTATCCTTGATGCGGCTGGAGAAGGTTCCTTTTCCGGAACCCGGTGCTCCCATGATGAAGATGTTCATGACGTTCCCTTCTACTCTTCGAAGTAATTTTTATAGGATTTCTGGGTGATCAGTCCCTGTACCTGACGGACAGTTTCCAGTGCCACACCCACAACAATGATCATGCCGGTTCCGCCAATGGCCATGGAACTGGGCAGTTCCGGCCAGACAAGCGGCATCAGATGCGGCAGTACCGCAATCACAGCCAGGCACAATGCACCAAGCACCGTAATCCGGGAGAGAACCTTGTTGATGTAGTCCTCTGTCTGCTTGCCCGGACGGACACTGGGAATGTAGGCACCGGATTTTCCCAGATTCTCGGCGACTTTTTCGGGGTTGATCTGCATCTTCGTGTAGAAGAACGTGAAGAGAATGATCAGAACCACGTAAATCGACAGAGAATACCAGGTTTTCATGCCAAGCCAGTTATTCATCGTCGTCATCCAGTCCTTCGCAGGGAAGAATGAAGCAATCTGCAGCGGGGCCATCATCAGAGACTGGGCGAAAATGACCGGAATCACACTGGCGGAGTTCACCTTCAGCGGCAGATAGTTCATTTTCGTGCTTTTCTGGATGGCCAGAGAACTGGATGTGTACTGGATGGGGATCTTCAGTTCAGCCGTGTTGATCAGAGTCACAAAGACAATAATCAGCAGATAGAACAGAATGTAGGCCGCAAAGAGCCAGAAGCCGGTAGCGCTCTCTGTACCGGTCAGACTTGTCCAGGCAGCGGTGAACTGCTGTGGCATGCGCCCGACAATACCGGCCATGATGACCATGGAAATACCGTTGCCGATGCCCTTGACTGAAATCTGGTCGCCGATCCAGACCAGGAACATCGTTCCGGCAGTGAAAATGGTGGAGATATAAAGCAGTTTTGCTGCGCTTACACCACCGATAATCAGGCCGGGGTAGCTCTGAGAGAAACCGTAGACCAGTGACATCGACTGAACAAAGCCGAATACCACCGCAAGGTATCTCGTGTATTTGTCGAGCTTCTTGCGTCCGTTGGCGCCGGATTTTGAAAGCTCGGTCAGGCTCGGGATGACATCCATGCTCAGCAGCTGAATGATGATGCTGGCCGTGATATAGGGAGTAACGCCCAGGGCGAAAACAGAGAACTGTTCCAGTCCGCCGCCTCCCAGCAGGTTCAGCATCGCAAACAGGGAATTGTCCCCAAGTCCTGCGACCAGGTCCGTTGTGTTTACGTCGGGAACAGTGATGGCACAGCCCAGACGATACACAAGAAAGGCAAAGAGGGTGAACAGGATTCTGTTGCGGATATCCTTGTTCGTCCACATTGCCTTGATGGAAGAGCTCATTCCCTAGAGAACCTCGGCCTTTCCGCCAGCTTTTTCGATGGCTTCGACCGCAGATTTAGAGAACTTCGCTGCTGTTACATTCAGTTTCTTTGTCAGTTCACCATTGCCGAGAATCTTGACACCGTTCAGTTCCTTGCGGACCAGCCCGGTTTCCTTCAGCAGGGCGGGTGTAACTGTTGTACCGTCTTCGAACCGGTTCAGATCCTCAACATTGACAACGGCATATTCCTTGCGGTTGATGTTGGTGAATCCGCGTTTCGGCAGACGTCTGGCCAGAGGTGTCTGACCGCCTTCGAAACCGGGGCGTACACCGCCGCCGCTCCGGGCGTTCTGACCTTTCTGACCGCGGCCGCTTGTTTTGCCAAGACCGCTGCCAGGACCGCGGCCAACCCGTTTGCGGGCTGTGCGGGGAGCCAGGGATTTCATTTCATGAAGTTTCATCGTGCCCTCCTTATCCTAGCGGATCTCGTACGGCTTCTTGCCGCGGAGTTCAGCTACCTGATCGATGGTGCGCAGGTTTTTCAGACCGTCAACAGTGGCACGAACCACGTTGATCTTGGTCCGGGAACCAAGGCATTTTGTCAGAATATCGTTGATTCCGGCCAGTTCCAGCACTGCACGGGCAGCACCGCCGGCGGAAATTCCGGTACCTTCAGCAGCGGGGCGCATGAATACAGCGCCTGCGCCGTAACGGCCGGTGATGTCGTGAGGAATTGTGGTTCCTTCCAGAGGTACCCGGAATACATTCTTCCGTGCGTTTTCCGCAGCCTTGCGGATCGCATCAGGTACTTCCTTTGCCTTGCCGGTACCGATGCCGACACGGCCTTTGTGGTCACCGACTACAACCAGGGCAGCGAAGCGGAAATTCCGGCCGCCCTTGACGACTTTGGTCACGCGGTTGATCGCAATGACCTGCTCGTCGAATTCTTTCTGTTCCCGTCTGGGTTTTCTTTCATTCGCCATTGGTCAGGGCCTCCTAAAATTCCAGTCCGGCTTCCCGGGCTGCATCAGCCAGTGCTTTCACACGGCCGGTGTAGACATAACCGCCACGGTCGAAGACAACATGTTTGATGCCTTTTTCTGCAGCACGTTTTGCCAGTTCCGTTCCCACTGCCTTGGCAGCTTCGACGTTTCCTCCGTTAGCCAGCTTCATCTGTACGCTGGATGCGGAAACAAGCGTGTTTCCGTTGATGTCATCAATGATCTGCGCATGGATGTTGGCGTTGCCTCTGAAGACATTCAGACGCGGGCATTCAGGAGTACCGCTGACTTTTCTGCGGACACGCACATGACGGCGGATCCGCGAAGAATTGCGGGATGTTTTCTTAAGCATATTCTTTCTCCTTTCCCACGACTACTTCTTACCGGCAGTCTTGCCTTCTTTGCGGCGCACATTTTCGCCCTTGTAGCGAATACCCTTGCCTTTGTAAGGTTCAGGCTTGCGGACCGCACGCACCAGGGCGGCAAACTGTCCAACCTGCTGCTTGTCAATGCCTTCCACCTTGATGGAAGTGGCAGAAGGACAGGTAACTTCCAGGCCTTCTTCGATTTCCATGTCCACCGGGTGGGAGTAGCCTACGTTCATGGAAAGCTTGCCGTTTTTCACTGCGGTTCTGTAACCGATACCGACCAGTTCCAGTTCCTTTGTGAATCCGTGTGCAACGCCTTCGATCATGTTGTGGAGCAGAGCCCGTGTTGTGCCATGCAGCTGTTTGGTGTGCTTGGCATCGTTGGGACGTTTTACCTTGACTTCGTTACCATTGACCTCAATGTCCATGAGATCGCTGAATTTGCGTACCAGGGTGCCCTTGGGCCCCTTTACAGTCACCTCATTCCCGTCGGCGATGTCAATGGTGACACCTTCGGGAACGGTAATCAGTTTATTGCCGATACGTGACATTTTGTTCTCCTTCTATTACCAGATATAGGCGATGACTTCGCCGCCCATGTTCTTTTTGCGGGCATCCCGGTCTGTCATGATGCCACCGGATGTGGAAATCAGGGCTGTGCCCAGTCCGTTCAGAACCCGGGGCAGGTTTTCCACTTTGGCGTAGACACGGAGGCCGGGTTTGGAAATGCGGCGCAGACCACTGATGACTTTTTCACCGTTCTTGCCGTATTTCAGATCGATGGTCAGAGTTTTCTTCACATCGCCCTCAATCTTGTATCCGTTGATATAGCCTTCATCCAGCAGGATTTTGGCAATGGCTGCCTTTTCCTTGCTGGAAGGCATTGTTACGGTTTCGTGCTTGGCAGCGAGACCGTTGCGGATGCGTGTCAGCATATCCGCGATGGGATCTGTCATAATCATAAAAACACGCCTCCTTCTTACCAGCTGGCCTTTTTAACGCCCGGGATCTGGCCTTTGTAAGCCAGTTCACGAAAGCAGATACGGCACAGTTTGTATTTTCTCAGAACGGAATGCGGACGGCCGCACCGTTCGCAGCGGGTGTACTCGCGAACTTTGAATTTCGCAGGACGCTGCTGCTTGTTGATCATTGCTTTTTTAGCCATTGTTCGCTCCTTGCCTACTTCTTGAAGGGCATGCCCAGGCCTGCAAGCAGAGCCCTGGCTTCCTCGTTGGTTTTGGCTGTCGTGACGATAACGACATCCATGCCCCGGGTACGGTTGACTTTGTCAAAATCAATTTCCGGGAAGATGATCTGTTCCTTCACACCCAGTGTGTAGTTGCCGCGGCCATCGAAGCTTGTATCACTTACACCACGGAAGTCACGTACACGGGGCAGAGAGATGTTGAACAGCTTGTCGAGGAATTCATACATCTTTTCGGAACGCAGAGTGGTCTTCGCACCGATTGGCATGCCTTCACGCAGCTTGAAGTTCGCAATGGATTTCTTTGCACGGGTAATCACCGGCTTCTGACCGGTAATGGCAGCCACTTCCTCCACTGCCTCATCCAGCAGCTTGGAGTTCTGAATGGCATCGCCGACACCCACATTGATGACAACCTTTTCGATCTTCGGCACTTCCATGATGGAGGTGTAGCCGAAGTCTTTCATCAACTGAGGGACTACGTCGTTTGTATATTTTTCCTGTAAACGGTTCATAAACCCTCCTAGTCCTTGATAATGTTGCCGCTCTTCTTGTAATAGCGGACTTTGCTCTGGCTGCCGTCCTTGTTTTCCACAAACTTGTATCCCACACGGCTGGCTACCTTGGCTTTTTCATCGTAGGCCATGACATTGGAGACGTCGATTTTGGCTTCCTTTTCAATGATGCCGCCATCAGGATTTGCCTGGGTCGGCTTCATGTGCTTCTTGACCATGTTGACGCCTTCAACAATCAGCTTTCCCTCACGGGGGAATGCCTGCTTCACTTCTGCAACAGTACCCTTGTAGGCACCGGCAATCACTTTGACTTTATCGCCTTTTTTGATTCTCATGCTGGACCTCCTACAGTACTTCCGGAGCCAGGGAAACAATCTTCATGTAATCCCGGTCACGGAGCTCACGGGCGACAGGCCCGAAAATACGGGTGCCGCGGGGTGTCTTGTCGTCTTTGATCAGAACAACGGCATTGTCATCAAACTTGATGTACGTGCCGTTGTCTCTGCGAACACCGCGTTTTGTCCGAACGATGACACCTTTGACAACATCACCTTTCTTGACAGTTCCGCCGGGCGCAGCCTGCTTGACAGTGCATACAACGACATCACCGATGTTCGAGAACTTTCTTACGCTGCCGCCGAGGTTGCGGATAACCAGGACTTCCTTGGCACCCGTGTTGTCGGCCACTCGCAGTCGGCTTTCATTCTGGATCATGGTATCCTCCGTTCTATCCGCGCGCCTTTTCGACGATCTCCACCAGACGGAACCGCTTGGTGGCAGACAGAGGACGGGTTTCCATGATTACGACTGTATCGCCTTCACGGGCAGCGTTCTGTTCGTCATGCGCTTTGAATTTCTTTGTGTATTTGACGCGCTTGCCATACAGCGGGTGCGTCTTCTTCGTTTCAACGGCGACCGTAATGGTCTTGTCCATCTTGTCAGATACGACAGTGCCGCGATATGTCTTACGGGCGTTTCTCTGTTCCATTCTGGTCTCCTTACTTCGCGTTTGCACGCTCTGTCTGAATTGTCTTGATGCGTGCGATGTCTTTTCTGACCTGCTTCAGACGGGCAGTGTTTTCCAGCTGGCCGGTTGCCTGCTGAAAACGCAGATTGAAGAGCTCATCCTTCAGGACATTGATCTGCTTTACGAGCTCTTCGTTGCTCATTTCACGTATTTCATTCGCCTTCATTAGAGAGCTTCTCCTTTTTTTACAAACCGTGTCTTCACAGGCAGCTTGTGAGCTGCCAGACGCAGCGCCTCGCGGGCCACTTCTTCGCTGACACCGCCAACCTCGAACATAACACGTCCGGGCTTGACTACAGCAACCCATCCTTCGGGAGCACCTTTACCGGAACCCATGCGGACTTCCAGAGGCTTCTTGGTTCTTGCCATGTGCGGGAAGATCCGGATCCAGACCTTGCCGCCACGCTTCATGTAACGGGTCATGGCAATACGGGCTGCTTCGATCTGCCGGTTGGAAACATAGTTTCCGGATTCAGCCACCAGACCGTATTCGCCGAAGTCCACATTCCGGCCTGCTTTTGCACGGCCTTCGTAGGACAGACGGTGAGGACGGCGGTATTTGGTCCTCTTAGGCATTAACATCGTCGTTACCTCCCTTGTTTGCAGCTTCAGCCGGCTGACGGCCTGCTGCATTCTGATCGCGTCTCGGGCCGCGGCCGCCAGGACGTCCGCCACGGTCGTTGCGGCCCTTGCGGCGGTTGCGCATCGGGCGCTGTTTCGGTGCTTCGGGTTCTTTCACCATTTCACCGGGGAGAACTTCACCGCGGCAGATCCAGACTTTTACGCCCAGACGGCCATAGGTTGTGGAAGCTTCTTCCCAGGCGTAGTCGATATCGCTGCGCAGTGTGTGCAGAGGAACAACACCTTCGGAATAGCCTTCGGAACGGGCAATGTCGGCACCGCCCAGACGGCCGGATACCTGTGTCTTGATGCCCTTTGCACCGGCACGCATTGTGTTCTGAATGGCCTTTTTCTGTGTGGCACGGAAAGACTTCCGGCCTTCCAGTTCATTGGCAATCCAGCGTGCAACCAGGTGTGCGTCCAGGTTTGGGTTGGCCACTTCCACTACGTTGATCTGGATGTTCTTGACTTTTGTCAGTTTTTCCAGCTGCTTGCGCAGACCGTCGATGGACTTGCCTTCCTGGCCGATCACAACACCGGGGTGTGCAGTACGGATGATGATTGTCATCCGGTTCTTGCAGCGCTCGATTTCGATCCGGGAGATCTGGGGATCAGCCTTGCGACGGTCAGCCGCCTTGGCGGACAGACCAGCATAATATTTTTCGATGAAGTTGCGGATATTCACATCTTCGATCAGCAGCTTGCCGAATTCCTTATCGTCTGCGTACCACCGTGACTGCCAGTCGCGGATGACGCCGACACGCATGCCGATCGGACTTACTTTCTGACCCATTCGGACCTCCTACTCTTTCTCGGCCACAACCACAGTGATGTGGCTGGTTCTCTTGTTGATGGGGCTTGCAGAACCCTTGGCGCGGGGCATGTAACGCTTCATGGTAATGCCCTCATCTGCCCAGCAGGCCTTGACATAGAGTTTGTCTTCGTCGAGGTCGTGGTTGTTGACTGCATTGGCAACGGCGGATTTCAGTACCTTTCCGACCATTGCACCACCCTTGTTGGGCAGGAACTTGCAGATGGCTGCGGCTTCTTCCACATCCTTGCCCCGGATCAGGTTCAGGACCAGGCGCGCTTTGCGGGGCTGGATTCTCAGAGTTTTGGCTGTTGCTTTCACTTCCATTGTCCTTGCCTCCTACTTGCGGCCCTTCTTGTCGTCAGAAGCGTGGCCGGTATATTTGCGGGTGGGCACAAACTCACCGAGCTTGTGTCCAACCATATCTTCCGTTACATAGACGGGAACGTGTTCCCTGCCGTTGTGAACAGCAAAGGTGTGTTCCACGAACTGAGGGAAGATCGTAGAGCGACGGCTCCAGGTCTTGATGACTTCTTTTTTGTTGGCTGCGTTCAGCGCCTCCACCTTTTTCATCAGGTGCTCATCGACGAACGGGCCTTTTTTCAGACTGCGGCTCATGATTTCCTCCTCTTACTTCCCGTTGCGGCGGCGTACGATCAGCTTCGTGCTCGCCTTCTTCTTGTTGCGGGTCTTCACGCCAAGAGCTTTCTTGCCCCAGGGCGTCATAGGTGCCTTGCGGCCGATCGGGGTGCGGCCTTCACCACCACCGTGCGGGTGGTCGTTCGGGTTCATGACAGAACCGCGGACAGTCGGGCGGATGCCCATCCAGCGGGAACGGCCGGCTTTACCAAGGTTGACCAGGTTGTGGTCCTCATTGCCGACAGTGCCGATGGTGGCACGGCATGTGCCCAGTACCTTGCGGACTTCACCGGAAGTCAGACGAAGGGTTACGTATTTATCCTCGACACCGAGGATCTGAGCGGAGCTGCCTGCAGAACGGGCCATCTGGCCGCCCTTGCCGGGTTTCAGCTCAACGTTGTGAACAACAGTACCTTCAGGCATGTTGCGCAGTTCCATGGCGTTTCCGACACGTACATCTGTTTCGGGGCCGGACACGATCTTCGTGCCGACTTCCAGACCCTTGGGAGCCAGGATGTAGCGTTTCTCACCATCTGCATAGTGCAGCAGGGCGATGTTGGCGGAACGGTTGGGATCGTATTCGATCGTGGCAACCTTGGCAGGAACACCATCCTTGTTGCGCTTGAAGTCGATGATCCGGTAGTGACGCTTGTGTCCGCCGCCTTTGTGACGGGTCGTGATGCGTCCATTGTTGTTGCGGCCGCCCTTTTTGCTCAGCGGAGCAAGCAGGCTTTTCTCGGGCGTGGATGTTGTGATTTCTTCCTTTGTCAGGGTGGTCATTCCACGGCGGCCGGGTGTGGTAGGTTTATATTTCTTGATAGGCATGGCCTTTGGTTCCTCCTGTTACGCAATATTTATACAGGAAATAGCGTCTTCTCCCTGTTTTAC
This sequence comes from uncultured Faecalibaculum sp., assembly GCF_910588395.1. Lineage (GTDB taxonomy): Bacteria > Bacillota_I > Bacilli_A > Erysipelotrichales > Erysipelotrichaceae > Faecalibaculum. The sequence continues at coordinate 21,982 of NZ_CAJUPA010000006.1, forward strand.
TCTTCGCCGAACAGATCGATGCTGCTGCCTTCGGCAAGAGTGACCACAGCTTTCTTGAACCCGTGCACAACACCGGTGTGGCGTCCTACACGCTTCTTCTTGTCTGCTGTGTTCAGGATGTTCACGTTGGTCACCTTCACATTGAAGAGTTTCTCCACCGCATTCCTTACTTCAATCTTGTTGGCATCCTTTGCCACTTTGAATGTCACTTTGTTGTCATCCGCCATCAGCTTCATCGACTTTTCAGTGATGACCGGGCGCAGGATGATGTCTCTGTAGTCCTTCATTATGCCAGAGCCTCCTCGATTTCCTTGACAGCGGCTTCCGTCAGCATGATCTTGTTGGCGTTGACCAGGTCATAGACGTTGATGCCGCTGGATTTCATCATCGAAATGCCAGGCAGGTTGCGGCTGGACATGTAGGCGTTGTCGGTATCTTCGCCCATTCCGACAATGAACAGTGTTTTCTTGGGTGCCTGGATGGCTTCAACGATTGCCTTGAAATCCTTGGTTTTCGGAGCTTCCATTGCCAGGCTGTCCATTACACCGAAAGCCTCTTCAGCCAGCTTCTCGGAGAGAGCGGACTTCAGTGCCAGACGGCGTACCTTCTTGTTGATTTTGTAGGAGTAATCCCGGGGTGTGGGGCCAAACACCGTTCCGCCGCCGCGATACTGCGGAGCACGGATGGAACCCTGACGGGCACGGCCGGTGCCTTTCTGACGGTAGGGCTTGCGGCCGCCGCCGGATACCTCGCTGCGGCCTTTGGTGGCTGCAGTGCCCTGACGCTTGCCGGCCTGCTGCATGATGATGGCATCAAACAGAGCCTGCTGATTCGGTTCGATCGCAAACACGGCATCGTTGAGCTCAATGGAGCCGACAACTTCACCGCTGCGGTTGATCACATCGATCTGAGCCATTATTCCTGGACCTCCTTGCTGTAGTCAACCAGCACAACAGGTGCCTTGTCGCCCTTGCTGGTTTTTGCAGTGCGGATCATGACCATGCCCTTCTTGGGTCCGGGCACGTTGCCCTTGATCAGCACGTAATTGTTTTCCGGATCCACCTTGATGACTGTCAGGTTCTGAGCAGTCACACGCAGGTGGCCTTCATGACCGGGCATTGCAGTACCCTTCATGATGCGTCCCTGACGGGAGGTAATACCGTTGGTGGCAAGAGAACCGATGTGGCGGATGTTCTTGGATCCACCGTGCGTTTTCGGCCCCTGGTGGGCGTTGTTCCGGTAAATCGTACCCTGGTAGCCCTTGCCCTTGCTCGTGCCGATAACGTCTACCGTTTCACCGGGAGCAAAGATGTCAACGCCGACTGTATCGCCGACTTTTACATCCATATCCGCATCGCGGACTTCGCGGACAAAGCGCTTGGGAGCAGTGCCCGCTTTTGCGCAGTGGCCTTTTTCAGCCTTGGTCGCACGCTGTTCCTTCACATCTTCAAAGCCCAGCTGAACGGCTTCGTATCCGTCTGTCTCAGCAGTCTTCAGCTGCAGAACCACATTGGGTGAAGCTTCGATCACGGTTACGGGAATGAGCGTTCCGTCTTCCGCGAAAACCTGCGTCATGCCCAGTTTTCTTCCTAAGAGTCCTTTCATTTCTGACACCTCCATTAAAGTTTAATCTCGATGTCAACACCGCTGGGAAGTTCTAATCGCTGTAAAGAATCGATTGTTTCCTTGTTCGGCGCAACGATCTCAATCAAACGCTTGTGCGTACGCATTTCAAACTGCTCGCGGCTGTCCTTGTACTTGTGAACAGCCCGCAGGATTGTGACAACCTGCTTCTCTGTGGGCAGAGGAACGGGTCCGATCACTTTCTTGGCACCGTGCTTTTCAGCAGCGTCGACGATCTTCTTGGCCGATTCGTCGAGGATACGGTGCTCGTACGCCTTTAAGCGGATTCTCATTGTGTTGTTTGCCATGGTTTGCTCCTTTCGTTTATTCTCAGATAAACATAGCTCCATGCGAATTCCCTGGCCCAACCATGACAACGCTTTTCAGTGGGTCAGCAACCTCGCACTTCTACGCAATGCTCAAAGATAATAGCATAAAGAAAGAGGGTGATTCAACCCTCTTTCTCCATATCGTACATTTTTTTCTCTGCGGTTTTCCGGCTGAAGTCCAGGAAGATCTGGAAGGCATTCCGGTTGTCGTCTTCATCCCAGATTTCCACAAACCGCGGCTCCACACAGACCAGGATTTCCGTATCCTCATGGGAATACCGGTTGTAGCTCTGCCACAGGTATTCTCTGTATTTCTTCTCGAATACCCGCCCGGGTTCCTCCGTGACCAGCCCCCGGATCTCCGCCAGGCCTTCCACCTGCACACCGTTCCAGCACATTGCCACCCGGGGGTTGGCAATCAGCTGCTGCGTCTTCCGGAAGTTCCGGTCCGTTTTGAACCAGATCCGGCCGTCATAAATAATGGCGCTGATGTTCCGGACCATTGGATAGTCATCTTCGCAGGAGGCCAGAGCCATGATTTTCCAGTCTCCCAGTTTTTCCCACAGTATTTTTTCCGCTGCTGTAAATTCCATAATTCCTTTCCTGCACTGTCATTCGACAGCTCCCTGTCAGTTCTGCTGATTCTGCTCCTTATATAAGATACAAACCGGTCGTATTGATACAGATGGTATCCGGCTGCAGCAGACTGCCGTCTGTGCATGCCGCCGCCAGCTGTCCGCCGTCTGTTGTCGGACGGCTCAGATGAGTCCCGCCACACACAGGCACACGAGGACTGCCGTCACCAGGACAAATCCGCCGGCATAGGCATAGCTCTTCCCGGAGGATACCCCGGGATGACTTTCCGGAGCCAGCCCTCTGCTGCGCAGCACCGTGACCACCGGTTTGTAGATGAACAGTGTTATGCCGCTGTTCAGCCCGCACTTCAGCACATTGAACAGGGCAATCCAGGGCAGCATCTGCACCACGGCTTCCCGGGGCATGTGGAAGTAAAAGGGGTCCACCACATAGTTCCACAAGGTCATCACCGCCACCTGGCACAGCGATCCTGCCAGAAGCGCCTTCATGGCACCGGCTTTTGTATGCCAGCGCCTGTAAAGCAAAGCTGCGGTGCAGACAAAGGAAGCCGTGCTCACAATGTTCATCACCACATCCACCCAGGTGGCATTGCCGGTGAAGAAAGGTTCCAGACAGCTGGAAATCACTGTGAGCAGCAGGCTGTACCCGGCGCCGAATATGAAACCGGCGATGGCGAGAATGGTGTCCTTTCCATCAAACTTGAGAAAAGGAACAGCTGGTACAAGCGGCAGGCGGATCAGCAGTGTGACTGCCAAGCACAAGGCGATGATCATGCCCGCAAGAGCGATTTTTCTGGTCGAAAGATGTTTCATACGTACCTCCCCGTTCGACACGCACCCCGTCAATCTTCGAGGTGCCCATCACGCGAAAGCGCGTAAAAAAAGCTCTTCTTTCATCCAGACTGTCACTGTTGCTGCCGGAGTTTCACCGGCTCGGCCCGAAGGTTCGCGGAGTATACCGCCAGTAGGGACTTTCACCCTGCCCTGAAGATTTGAGTGCACCATCATGATACCCCGGTGCAAAGACCAGTGCAACCGCAGCATGCCGCTGTCGCTATGCCGTGCGCCGCACCTGGGCACCAATCGCAGAAAAACCGCCTGGCAATCCAGACGGTTCTGTATCAGGCTAAGTTCACACTTCCGTGGAAAACCGCTTTTCTGCTTCTTCAAAGCGTTTCTTCTGCAGAAAGTAGTTCAGCAGAAGCACAAACAGAGAGAAGTCCAGATTGGCCGGAAGCCAGGTTTTCAGCAGCAGACATACCGCAATGCTCAGAACATCCATCAGCAGGTAGTCCCGGATGCCGGCAAAGCGGCTGATGACGCTGTATTTGATGCGGTACTGACTGACCGCCACCACCAGAGCCACAACGCCCACAATGGCATCCACGGAGAAATTGATGAAATATTCGCCTTCCCACACAGCCTTGGCAAAGAACAGAACCAGGGTCATACAGATTGTTGTGATCATGGAACTGATGCGGTACTTGTCCAGTTCCCGGTGTTCATACTCGGTGGCAAACCGCTTGAAAGCCGACTGCCGGCGCCAGGACTTCAGATTGCCCTGATCCAGGCGGAACTCCTTCATCCGTTCCTCCTCTGTGTATTTCGCCCGCTGCTCCAGATAATACTGGGCATACAAATCCTTTTTCCCTTTGCTCCATTCCTTCCGGTCAATGGCCTCCAGCATATCGTCACAGTCCAGGAGGCTTTTGTCCGTTGCAGACAGCCAGGGATAGGGCATGGCTGCCATCAGTCGAACAGTGCTCCTTCGCTTTCCTGAATCCGGATATCCGTATCAAAGTAGGCTGTCAGACCCTGGATCATATAGGCCGGGTCCTTGGAACCGCCGGTTTCGTAGCTGGAGTGCATGGCCAGCTGTGCCAGACCGATGTCCACTGCATTGACGGAAACCTGGATGTTGGACAGGTTGCCCAGTGTACTGCCGCCCAGTACATCAGAACGGTTGGCAAATGTCTGCACAGGAACGCCGGCAGTGTTCAGAATGGCTGTAAACAGTGCCCGGGAGTAGGCATCTGTGGTGTATTTCTGGTTGGCGCTTTCCTTGATGACAATGCCTCCGTTCAGCCAGCTGCAGTTGACCGCATCGGTTTTTTCCGGGTGGTTGGGATGCACGGCGTGTGCGTTGTCACAGGAGACCATGAAGGATTTTGCCACAGCCTGCAGATACTCTTCCTCTGTGTAGTGCAGACCTGATGCGATTCTCTTCAGCGTGTCCTTCAGGAACGTGCTCATGGCACCCTGCTTGGTGTTGGAGCCCACTTCCTCGTTGTCCAGACAGCAGTACACATTCACGCTGGCGGGATTGTCGCTGGCAATGAACGCCTTCAGACTTGCAAAGGAGCATTCCAGATCATCCAGTTTCGGGCTGGATACGAATTCGTCTTCATAGCCCCAGATTCTGCCGTTTTCCCGGTTCACCAGGAACAGATCCTTGGCCAGAATGTCTTCAGGCTTCACACCCAGCTCTCTGGCCACCATCGCATCAAATGCGCCTTTTTTCAGGGATCCGGCGGAGAACAGCGGAAGCAGATCCACCTGCCGGTTGAATTTGTAACCGTCGTTGACCTGCCGGTTGAAGTGGATCGCCACGTTCGGGATCAGCAGAATATCCCGGTCAATGTACAGCAGATGGCTTTTCATGCCGTCGTTTTCCCGGACATACACACGGCCTGCCACTGTCAGCGGCCGGTCCAGCCAGGTGGAATCGATCATGCCGCCATAGGCTTCCACGTCCAGACGCAGATATTCATTCGGGCCTTCCAGTTCCGAAACGGATTTTACCTTGTAGGTGGGAGAATCCGAATGAGCCGCTGTCATCTGGAAATGGAAATCCTGAATGTCACTGCCTGTCTTGAATGCAATCAGGCTGCTTCCATTCCGGGTAGTGTAATACCGGCCGCCGGGCTGAACGCTCCAGCTTTTTCCTTCCGGCAGATATGTGAATCCTTCCTGATCCAAATATTCCCGCACCGTGTGAATGGTGTGGAACATGCTGGGTGACCTGCGGATGAATTCAGTCAGCTCGCGGGCTGTTTCCAAATAATTCATAGTGTAAGTTCCTCCTTTTGAAAGTTTAGCATTTCCGGCATGGTTTGTCCCTCAGATGCACGCTGTCTGCAGCGTTCGGAGGCACCCCGGCTGCCAATGAAACCACAGGATGCCGTATAAAACAAAAGGAAGCACGAAGCTTCCTTCCATCCTTATTGAGACTGCAGCGGATTACGCGCCTTTTTCGTCTTCCCGCTTGCGGATCATGGGCATGATCATACCCAGCAGCAGGTATACGATCGGAGCAGCGATGTTCAGTACAGTACGTCCCATGTCAGACAGGTCGATGGTGCCCATCAGGCAGCAGGCTGCAGTGACGAAGAAGCACCATACACCGAAGAACAGTGCCACACCGTTGTTTTTGACGAACTCGTATTCCCGGGGGAATCTGGAGCTCTGACGGCGCAGCATGATGTAGGCGAAGAATACCCACAGATAACGCATCGGCATGCAGACGGAGTTCAGACGGGTCAGCCATGTGATGACGTCAGCGGCACCGGTTCCCATCAGCTGAATGGCAATGATGGATCCGGACAGAACCACGATCAGCAGGATACCGTTTGTGTAGGCACCGTAGGCGTTCTGCTTGAGCAGAGCCTTCGGAACATACTGACGTGCGTTCTCGTCGTCCAGCAGCATCCGCAGGGGAGCATCGATGGACAGAGTCAGTGTGGAGAACTGGCCGATGGCGTTGCAGGCACCATACAGAATGACAAACAGGTTGCCCACGCTGTACAGACCGCCAAGCTCGCGCATGGCTTCATACTGGCCGTTGGCGATGAAGCCGGTGCTTGTCATGGCCATTGCGAAGTCCTGACCGGCTGCAGGTGTTACCCAGCCGTTGATCACGGCAGGATCCACACCCGCAGTTCCGGCTGCAGCTACAGCTTCCTTGATGGTGGCTGCATTCTGTCCCAGAGCGAATACCTGGAAAGAGCTGCCTGCTGCAACTTCAGCACCGGCGATGGTTCCGTCGGCTGCCACTGTCATTGTGACAGGGGAGAATACCAGAGCCATGGCGATGGTTCCCAGAATGGCGCAGACCATGACCATGATCGCCAGTGCAATCATACCCTTCGGGAAGTTCTTCGCAGGGTTGTCGACTTTGTTTACGTAAGGAGAGATCTTTTCGCATCCACCGACAGCAAAGACCAGAATCGACAGCGATGTGAAGTACTGCACGTTGAACTGCGGAATGATGTTTTCCCAGCTCCAGTCAATGTTGGAGAAGCTGGCAGCCGGGTTGATTGCCGGTGCTGCAAACATCATCAGAATGTACAGCAGCGACATGGCAAACATGGTGGTGCCGGCCAGAGAAGCCAGAGGCTTCAGAACGCTCAGACCGCGCGTGGCGATCCAGCAGAACAGCAGGAAGACCACTGCAGTGGCGAGCTGAACCTGCCATGTGGGCAGCGCATCATACCAGGAGTTTTTCAGGAACATCCAGGCCAGGGCTTTCAGACCGCCGGAACCTTTGGATGCAATGTAAGGAATGTGAACTACCCAGTAAGTGTAACCTGCATAATAGGCAAGCTTCGGATTGGTGGTTTCCAGAACCCAGGAGGTAACGCCTCCACCAAGATTTTTGAAGGCCGAACCCAGTTCGCCGACCATCAGAGCGTACGGTACGAAGTACAGAACAAACATCAGGATCCAGGAAAAGATAACCTGTGTTCCGTTGAAATAGCCGAATCCGTTGACGACATTTCCGAATCCCCATACCGTTGAGAACGCCATAAACGCCAGAGTGGACCAGGTCATTTTCCTGGTACTGGCGCTTTTGGCTCCCGTATTGTTGGACATACTGAACTCCTTTCTCATTGTTCCATTTAATGGAAACACGATTGAAACGTATTGTCAAAGAATTGTGGGTGCATCGTGGCGGTTTCGTACATTTTTCAAAGAATTGTAAATCGTTTTCATCATAAGTGAAGAAAAAAGCCCCGAAGGGCTTTGTCTGTTTATTTAAGCTACGATCTCGGTTACGTTACCGGCACCAACAGTGTGGCCGCCTTCACGGATGGAGAACTTTGTACCGTTTTCCAGAGCGATCGGAGCGATCAGCTCAACGTTCATTTCAACGTTGTCGCCAGGCATAACCATGTCTGTGCCTTCCGGCAGTGTGATGACACCGGTTACGTCAGTTGTACGGAAGTAGAACTGAGGACGGTAGTTGGAAACGAACGGTGTGTGACGTCCGCCTTCATCCTTGCTCAGTACATATACCTGTGCCTTGAAGGTTGTGTGGGGGTGTACAGAAGCCGGCTTTGCCAGACACTGGCCACGCTGGATTTCGTCACGTGCAACACCACGCAGCAGAGCACCGATGTTGTCACCAGCCTGTGCTTCGTCCAGCTGCTTGTGGAACATTTCCAGACCTGTCAGTACGGATTTGCGGGTCGGCTTGATACCAACGATTTCAACTTCGTCACCCAGGTGAGCTGTACCACGTTCAACACGTCCGGTAGCAACTGTACCACGGCCGGAAATGGTCATTACGTCTTCGACAGCCATCAGGAACGGCTTGTCTGTTTCACGTACGGGATCGGGAATCCAGGAGTCAACAGCTTCCATCAGTTCGTCAATGGAGCCTGTGTACTTCGGATCGCCTTCCAGAGCCTTCAGAGCGGAACCGCGGATGATCGGAGTTTCGTCGCCATCGAAGCCATATTCGTTCAGCAGTTCACGAACTTCCATTTCAACCAGGTCGATCAGCTCTTCGTCATCAACCATGTCGCACTTGTTCAGGTAAACAACGATGTAGGGAACGCCTACCTGACGGGCCAGCAGGATGTGCTCGCGAGTCTGAGGCATCGGGCCGTCGGAAGCGGCTACAACCAGGATGGCGCCGTCCATCTGAGCAGCACCGGTGATCATGTTCTTTACATAGTCAGCGTGGCCCGGGCAGTCAACGTGTGCATAGTGACGGTTTTCTGTCTGGTATTCAACGTGTGCAGTGTTGATGGTGATACCGCGTTCCTTTTCTTCGGGAGCGCCGTCGATTTCATCGTAGGCAGTAGCCTTGGCCATGCCCTTTTCACCCAGCACTTTGGTGATGGCAGCGGTCAGCGTTGTCTTGCCGTGGTCAACGTGGCCGATGGTGCCGATATTTACGTGAGTTTTACTTCTGTCAAATTTTTCCTTAGCCATTTGATTTCCTCCTGTTTTGAAAATATCCGGTCTTTCTCATTTTATTGCAGCCTTTGGATAAAGGCAACTGAAACCGGTGCTAGTTGGACGCGCTTTCCTTGATGATCTTCTCGGAAATGCTCTTGGGAACCTCGGAATAGTGGTCGAACTTCATGGAATAGTTTCCACGGCCCTGTGTGAAGGAACGCAGATCCGTTACGTAGCCGAACATTTCCGACAGCGGGATCATGGCGCGGACGATGACTGCATTGCCGCGTTCCTCCTGCTCGGTGATCTGACCGCGGCGGCTGGAAACGTCACCCATGACAGAACCCAGATATTCAGCGGGAGCAGTCACTTCCACGAACATGATGGGTTCCAGCAGAACAGGCTTGCACTTCTTGGCGGCTTCTTTCAGCGCCATGGATGCAGCGATCTTGAACGCCATTTCACTGGAGTCAACATCGTGGTAGGAACCGTCAAACAGAGTGGCTTTCACATCAATGACGGGATAGCCGGCAATCATGCCGTTGTCCAGGGCATCCACCAGCCCTTCGTTTGTCGGCTTGATGAATTCCCGGGGAACGGTGCCGCCCACTACAGCATCCACGAATTCGAATCCCTTGCCTTCGTTGGGCTCGAACCGGATCCATACGTGACCGTACTGACCCTTGCCACCGGACTGACGGATGTACTTGCCTTCGCACTCGGCGGATTCGCGGATTGTTTCACGGTAGGCTACCTGCGGCTTGCCCACATTGGCTTCCACTTTGAACTCACGGCGCAGACGGTCAACGATGATGTCCAGGTGAAGTTCACCGACACCGGCGATGATGGTCTGTCCGGTTTCTTCATTGGTGTATGTCTTGAACGTGGGGTCTTCCTCTGCCAGCTTGGCAAGCGCCAGACCCATTTTGTCCTGGTCGGCCTTTGTCTTGGGTTCCAGGGACAGTTCAATAACCGGTTCCGGGAATTCCATGGATTCCAGGATGATCGGGTTCTTTTCGTCGCACAGCGTATCGCCGGTTGTGGTGTTCTTCAGACCAACAGCCGCAGCGATGTCACCGGCATAAACCTCGGAGATTTCCTTACGGGCGTTGGCATGCATCTGCACGATACGGCCGAAACGTTCCTTCTTGCCCTTGGAGGAGTTCAGAACATAGCTGCCGGCTGTCGCCTTTCCGGAATATACACGGAAGAAGGACAGTTTGCCCACGAAGGGGTCGGCGGCGATTTTGAACGCCAGAGCGGAGAAAGGTTCGTCGTCAGAGGCATGACGCTGTTCGGCTTCGCCATCCAGTGTGGTACCGTTGATGGAAGGAATGTCCAGGGGGCTGGGCAGGTAGTCCACTACCGCATCCAGAACCATCTGCACGCCTTTGTTCTTGTAGGCGGATCCGCACAGAACCGGGAAGAAATCGCCGTTGCAGACCGCAATGCGCAGTACACGCTTGATTTCTTCAATGGAAGGCTCTTCCCCTTCCAGAACCTGCATCATCAGGTCCTCATCGTAGTCTGCCAGGTACTCCAGCAGCTTCATGCGGTATTCTTCCGTCAGATCCTGCAGATCTTCGGGAACGTCCGTGACTTCGATGTTGGTGCCCAGATCGTTGGTGTAGATTTCAGCCTTGCGTTCGATGATGTCCACAATGCCCTTGAATGTGCTTTCTGCACCGATCGGCAGCTGAATGGGGCAGGATTTTGCGCCCAGACGGTCAATGATCGTGTTGCAGGACATGAGGAAGTCCGCACCGATGGCGTCCATCTTGTTGACGAATACGATACGGGGAACGTTGTATTCAGTAGCCTGACGCCATACAGTCTCGGTCTGAGGCTCAACGCCGGCTTTGGCATCCAGAACCGTGACCGCACCATCCAGCACGCGCAGGGAGCGCTCTACTTCAACGGTGAAGTCAACGTGACCCGGAGTATCGATGATGTTGATCCGGTGGCCTTTCCAGAATGCTGTGGTGGCCGCGGATGTGATGGTGATGCCCCGTTCCTGTTCCTGGGCCATCCAGTCCATCGTCGAGGCGCCATCATGGGTCTCACCCATTTTGTGGTTGACGCCAGTGTAGTACAGGATACGCTCGGTGGTCGTCGTTTTTCCGGCGTCGATGTGCGCCATGATTCCGATGTTGCGGGTATCCTTCAGAGAGACTTCTCTAGGCATATGTCTGTTCCTTCCTAGTGATTACCAGCGGTAGTGAGCGAATGCCTTGTTGGCTTCTGCCATCTTGTGAACGGATTCACGTTTCTTGACGCTTGCACCGGTGTTGTTGGCAGCATCGATGATTTCGGCAGCCAGACGCTGTTCCATGGTCTTTTCGTTGCGCAGACGGGCATAGTTTACCAGCCAGCGCAGACCCAGAGTCAGGCGGCGCTCATCGGATACTTCAACAGGTACCTGGTAGTTGGCACCGCCCACGCGGCGCAGCTTCAGCTCCAGCTGAGGCATTACGTTTTCCAGAGCCTGTTCGAAGACTTCCATCGGCTGCTTGCCGGTCTTCACTTCCACGATGTCAAATGCATTGTACAGAATGTTCTGTGCGGTTCCGCGCTTGCCATCCAGCATGATCTTGTTGATCAGACGGGTAACGAGCTTGGAGTTGTAAATGGGATCCACCAGAACGTCACGTTTTGCGATGTGTCCTTTTCTCGGCATGTCAGTTCTCCTTCCTACTTCTTCGGCTTCTTGGTGCCGTACAGGGAGCGGGACTGTTTGCGGTCGTTGACGCCGGCGCAGTCCAGAGTGCCGCGGACAATGTGGTAGCGGACACCAGGCAGGTCCTTGACACGGCCGCCGCGGATCAGCACAACGGAGTGCTCCTGCAGGTTGTGGCCGATTCCGGGGATATATGCGGTAACTTCCATTCCGTTGGACAGACGCACACGGGCGTATTTGCGGAGAGCGGAGTTAGGTTTCTTCGGGGTCATCGTTCCGACACGGGTGCAGACGCCGCGCTTCTGAGGAGAAGACAGGTTGGTCGGACGGGATTTCAGAGAGTTGTATCCGCGGTTCAGAGCCGGGGACTTGGAAACATTTTCCCCTGCCTTGCGGCCTTTGCGGATCAACTGGTTGATTGTAGGCATCAGGTGATCTCCTTTCTGATCATATGAGGTACACGAACCCGGGCGGTTCATTGCTGGCCCGATAGAAAAGGCTCAGCGTATGAGCCTTTGCGTACAGATGAGAGTATAGCAGGATGTCCGGTCCAGTGCAAGGAGAAATCTTCACATTCTAGCCGGGACTGCCGTTTTTTCCTTCAGCCTCCCGTGTTTTCTGCCAGTACCGGAATACGCAGTTCCTGGCCACCTGCAGCATGCTGCCTTTCTGACAGACAGACGCCATCCCGATGCACAGCCGCGGTATCAACCCAACTGCAGTCATCCGCCCACTGGGGTATAATCAGACTGTGACAGTGGCACTTCGCCGCTTGATTTCATCATCAGCAAAGGAGAAACGGGCATGAAACATAAAATCGCATTCATAGACATGGATGGCACGCTGTATCAGACAGAAAACGATGTCATTCAGGACTCCACCCTGGCCGCCATTGAACAGCTGCGGCAGGCCGGATACAAAATTGCAGCCGCCACAGGCAGGCCCCTGAACCAGATGAAACTGATCATGGACCGGGTTCAGTTCGACTACTACATTCTGATCAACGGCGGATACATTCTGGACAAGGACCTCAATGAAATCAACGCCTTCCCCATTGTGCAGGGCACCGTGAATGATCTGGTGCAGCTGGCCAGAGACAACGAATACGGCCTGATGTTCCATTTCGGAGATGCCACCTACATCTACAATGACTTCTATCCCATGTACTACTTCTCGAAGTATGCCAACGTGCTGGACAGTCTCTTCTATGACCCGACACATTCATTCCACAAACGGCACCGGGTATTCAACGCGGTGCTGCTCACCAAGGATTCCAGTGCCCTGGATGCCTTCATGGAAGATCACCCGAATCTTCGTTCGGATCTGATCAACATCAAGACACAGGGATTCGCCTATGACATTTTCAACAGCGCCACAGACAAGGCGGAAGGCATTCAGGCGGTGCTGGACTACGAAGGTCTTGGCTGGGAGGATGCCATTGCCTTCGGTGATTCCACCAACGACACGCGGATGCTGGAAAAAGCCGGAATCGGTGTGGCCATGGGCACAGCCAGTGACTATGTAAAGAGTTTTGCGGACATGGAAACCAGCGATGTATATCACGATGGCATCTACAACGCCGTCAAGAAGATCCTGGCCATGGAAAACGGAGAATAGACTCTTTCTCCTGATCCAAAGCAGAAACAAAGCGGAGAAATCCTGCGGGCAGTCCCCCGGATTCCTCCGCTTTTTGTCATCCCGGCTCCGGGCATACAGTCTCTTTTTGCACTCATCGCTCATCCACCGTCAAAGTGCCGCTTCACATCTTCCCGGTTCAGCAGGTCATCCATGTCTCCCTGGCACAGACAGCGCCCGTTGTGCAGCAGGATCATCCGGTCTCCCAGTTTTCTGGCTTCCTGCAGGTCATGGGTGACAAACACCACCGTCATATGCAGGCGGGACTGCAGCGACAGCAGAATATCCTGCAGCTGACTCCGGGACCGGCTGTCCAGAGATGAAAACGATTCATCCAGCAGAAGCAGCTGCGGGGCGCTGACCACCGCTCTGGCCAGAGCTGTGCGCTGCTGCTGTCCCCCGGAAAGGGTGCCTGCCAGCTGTCCGGCGGGCGGGCAGCCGCATAGATCCATGGCTTCCAGCGCCATTTTCCTTCTGAGCGGGGCAGGATACAGACGGGCATCCAGACCATACATCACATTCTGCAGCACAGTCTGTTTCTCCAGCAGACGTCCATCCTGAAACGTCACCGATCTTCTGGCAGGAAGATGGCTGACTTCGCCGGTGTCCTGCGTTTCCAGCCCTGCCAGGATGCGCAGCAGTGTCGTTTTTCCCGAACCTGTGGATCCGCAGATCATGGTGATCTGTCCCTGCCCAATGACACAGCTGATGTTATCCAGAGCCTGTACCGCCCCATACCGCCTGCTCACATGCGAGACAGTCAGATCACAGCTGTCTGCCGCCTCCCGGCTGTTATCCTGCGCCATCCTGCTTTGTTCTTTCTGCTTTTTCTGACTCATGTCCTTCATTATACCGGGACCGTTCCCGCAGCACAAAAAAGGTCCGGACAGAATCCGGACCTGAAATCATGCAGGAATGATCTTACTTGATTTCTACAGTTGCACCGGCAGCCATCAGCTTTTCCTTGATCTGATCGGCTTCTTCCGGAGAAATGTTTTCCTTGATTGCTGCGGGAGCGCCATCTACCAGCTTCTTCGCATCTACCAGGCCCAGGCCGGTGATTTCGCGGACAGCCTTGATGACAGCAACCTTTGTGCCGCCTACGGATGTCAGAGTAACCGTTACTTCGGACGGTCCTTCATCCTTCGCTTCTTCAGCCGGAGCAGCAGCTACTGCAGCAGCAGCAACAACACCGAACTTGTCTTCGATCGCCTTTACCAGGTCGTTCAGCTCAAGGATTGTAGCCTCCTCGAGATATGCCAGAATGTCTTCCTGTGTCAGTTTAGCCATTTTGAGTTCCTCCTGTTATTCGGCAGCCGCTTCTTCGGCCGGGGCTGCTCCGCCGTTTTCCTTTGCTTCGGCCAGTGCCTTGACAGTCATCGCGAACTTGATGACCGGGGCATTCAGAGTCGATGCAAAGCGCGCCAGCATGCCTTCCTTGTTGGGAAGAGCAGCCAGTGTCTTGATGGTTTCTTCGTTGACGACCGCGCCGTCCACAACACCGTTCTTCAGGATCAGCTTGTCGTGATCCTTGGCGAACTTCGCCAGAACACGTGCCGGAGCAACCTGATCGGCTCCGAATGCCAGCGCGTTGGGTCCTTTCAGGACGTCTGCAAAAGCATCGTAGCCCAGGGAACGGGCAGCACGCTGTGCGATGGTGTTCTTGTAGACCTGGAGGTCGACGTCTTCAGCACGCAGGAGCTTACGCAGTTCCGTCACTTCCGCAACAGACAGACCGCGGTATTCCACCAGCACAATGCTGGAGGCTTCCTTCATGCGGTCAGTCAGTGCGCTGACGGCAGCTTCCTTCTGCGCGAGGATGTCTTTGTTCATTCTTCCACCTCTGCTTCTATCGTCATGATATCCAAAATACAAAAGCCCGCGGACCGCGGGCTTGCATACTTAAAAACAAGTATCTGCGTCCCTCGGTAACATGATTAAGCTTTCGCCGTTACTGTCTTTGGAATATCGATAACGGATTAATCTTACTGCATCCTGCAAGGATGTCAATCGTTATTTTACAATTTCAACCTTGATGCCGGGGCCCATGGTTGTGGACAGCACCAGGTTCTTCATGTAGGTACCCTTGACCTTGGAAGGACGGGCTTTCAGGATGGTGTTGAAAATCGCATTGAAGTTCTCCACCAGCTTGTCGTCGTCGAAGGAAACCTTGCCGATCAGAACGTTGATGTTGCCATCCTTGTCCACACGGTAAGTCACTTTACCCTTCTTGACTTCGTTGACAGCATTGGCCACATCCATGGTCACAGTGCCTGTCTTGGGGTTGGGCATCAGGCCCTTGGGTCCCAGGATCCGTCCCAGACGGCCCAGCTTGCCCATCATGTTGGGAGTGGCGATCAGGACATCAAAGTCCATCCAGCCGCCCTGAATCTTCTGAATCATTTCATCGGAACCGACGAAGTCAGCTCCGGCTTCCTCTGCTTCACGGGCCTTGTCGCCTTCGGCAACAACAGCCACTTTCTGCGTCTTGCCTGTACCGTTGGGCAGCACCATGGCACCACGGATCTGCTGGTCCGCGTGACGGGGGTCAACATTCAGGTTGAAGCACAGTTCCACAGTTTCATCGAACTTCGCGCTTGCCAGTTCCTTGGCCAGGGCGACAGCCTCTGCAACGGGATAAGCTTTTTCGAAATCCACCTTTTCGGCGGCTGCTCTGTATCTCTTGCTAGTCTTTGCCATGTCGTTCTCCTATTCCAGACCTTCCACTTTGATGCCCATGTTCTTCGCAGTGCCTGCGATGATTTTCATGGCGGCTTCAACGTCGTTGGCGTTGAGGTCCGGCATCTTGTACTCTGCGATTTCCTTCAGCTGGTCCTTCGTGATGGTACCGGCGGTTTCCTTCTGGTCGCCGCTGGCCTTGCTGATGCCGGCAGCTTTCTTCAGCAGATTGGCAGCCGGAGTGGTTTTCAGCTGGAAGTCGAAGCTCTTGTCTTCATACGCTGTGATGATGACAGGAACCACGTCGCCTTTGCGGTCCTTGGTCGCGTCATTGAACGCGTTGCAGAACTGGGGCATGTTGATGCCTGCGGAAGCCAGTGCCGGTCCGGGTTTTGCGCCGCCCGCCATGAACTGGAGCTTGCAGACTTTGGTTACTTTTTTCTTGGCCATAAGACACCTCCTGTTTTGTCTTATGCAGTGGTTTATGGACAGAGTCCTCCCACGCATGCTTATTTACTCTACTCAAAAAAAGCCGCTGTTTCAAGCGGCTTTCCTCTGATTGAGATAAAATCGGATCTCTGTCACGCTGCTGCCGGCATCAGTCCCAGTAGCCGTTGAACTCATCTCCCTCATACCAGTCTGCATCATGATCGTCAAAGAAGTCCCGGTAGAAATCCTCTGCCTCATCATAGGGATCCCGGAACACATCGCTGTAATCATCATAATAGCGCTCTGTCACAGCATGGGAAGCAGCACCCGTGACCGTCTCCAGGACCGACTGACCGACACCGAATACAGCCAGCGCACACACCGCTGCCGCCAGGCTCATCGCCAGCATCTCTGTTCTGGCAGGCCGGAAGGCATGCCAGGCAAAGAACAGTGCCGCGGCTGCCAGCAGCAGACCGATGATTGCCGCCACCAGCCACCAGGATCCCATCGTCCCCAGCACCGTGAAGATCAGCGCCAGCGCCGCCAGAATCAGCGACGCGGCAGGATTGGCAGATGCCCGCCGGATTTCCTGCGCCGGGGTTTCGCGGTGGCCCGGACCTTTCTTTTCGCCGGCTGCATGCGGATGCGGGGGAACAGGACCCGGTCCGGACTGCCCCTGCTCTCTGGTATCCGCACCCGGCTGCCGGCCGGATCTGCCTTCCTGCGCCTGCCGGGGAATCTCCGGCATGACGCCAGCCTGATCCTGAGCCGGTTGGGACCCCGCACCGGATTCTGTCTCCGGCTGAAGCTCCTGGCCGGCAGACAGATTCTCTGCGGTTTCTTCCACCACCATCTCCGTATCTTCTGTCACCTCGGTACGTTCCTGTCCAGGAGCCTCTGCCGCATCCCCGGACAGATCCTGACCGGTCTGCATCTGTTCCTCGTTCTCTGCAGAACCCTTCGGGTCCCTGCGTTCATTCCATTCACTGTTTTCCATCATCTGTCTCCTTGCGCCGGCTTTGACATGCAAAACCGGACACGGTATGAATACAGCTATTATACCCGCCGGCGGCCCTGCAGTGAAACCTGAGTCCTTCCTCCGCTCCCGGAGCATGTCCTGCCATCCGTGGTATCATAAAAACCATGAACCGCACTGACATCGCCCGGCTGCTGAACACCCGGGATCTTCTCATTGTCCCCACAGATCTGGGTCTGTCCAACGAAAACCTGCTGATCACCGCAGACGGAACCGACTACATCTGGCGGCGTCCCCTGCCCGGCTCGGACAGCCTGGACACCAGCCACAGAGCCGAGCAGCAGGCCATGGAACTTGCTGCATCTCTGGACGTGCCGACTCTGTATTATGATCCGGAAACCGGCGAGAAAATCACCCGGCGGGTGCAGGCCGAAACCTTCGGCGAGTCCAGCCGCCCCGACAGATTCCGCCAGGCCGGGCTGCTGCTGAAACAGCTTCACGCCCTTGAACCCATCGACGCCGTCTTCGATCCCTTTCAGAAACTCGAAACCTACCGTGCCAGGACCCGTAGCCCGCTCCGGTTTGACCACGAAGAAGAAATACTTGCCTGCACCCGCAGACTCTGGACACCCGCCTGTCTCTGCCACAACGATCTGGTCCCCGGCAACATTCTCCTGGGAGACAAACGCAGCTGGCTCATTGACTATGAATACGCCGCCACCGGCGATCCGCGGTTTGATATGGCAAGCTTTCTCTCGGAGAACGCCATACTGGACCCTGACAGCCGCCAGCAGTTTCTGGAAGCCTGCGATCCGGGAGTTCCTTCCTGGCAGGTCATGATATTCGAGCTGGTGGCAGACATGATCTGGGCCAACTGGGCGCAGATGCTGCACGAACAGCGCCAGGATCCGGTCTTTGCGGACATCCGAAGAGACAAACAGAAGCATTTTGCAAAAATCCTGAACAAACTGATGGACATCCGGAATTGATGTGATATATTAGACAGGCACTCAGGCCAGAGTTCAAATATAGATTGGCGCGTTGGAGAAACGGTTAACTCACATGCCTTTCACGCATGCATTCACGGGTTCGAATCCCGTACGCGTCACCATCGACAAGAGTACCCGGCAGGTTATGACTGTACGGGTTTTTTGTCGTCTGCCGATCACGGTACCCGGCAGGGCATTATCCTGATTCGGGAGAGGCCGCCTCTGCTTTTCTGCCTCTGCCTGGCGGATTCCGGGCTGTCTCCGGATGGGAATGCAGGTTCTCAGCCTGCCTTCAACTTGCCAGACAATATTACGTGAGTTTCTGCTTGACTGCATCTTTTGCTTCATGGTATTATCACTGAGCAGACGACATGGCGCGTTGGAGAAACGGTTAACTCACATGCCTTTCACGCATGCATTCACGGGTTCGAATCCCGTACGCGTCACCATCGACAGAACACACCGCATCGGCGGTGTTTTTTTCATATTCTGCGGCCTGCTGACCCGCAGACAGCAGTCTGGTCCGGTATGATGAAAAGGCAGTATCAGCGGTGTATCAGGAAAGGCTGTATCCCGCCAGAGCATGATGAGCCATGCTGTAAAAACCGGAGTTTGCAAAGGCGATCAAATCAATGAACGCCGAATGGAAAGAGTTATATAACGCTGCAAGGCAGGTATTGAAACCTCGTGATATTTCCAGAATCATGGAGGCAGGCGGTGTTGCAGCAGTGGAATCCGCATCCGGCAGAATATATGCGGGCGTCTGTGTGGATACAGCCTGTTCATTGGGTGTATGTGCAGAGCGTAATGCTGTTTTCAGCATGATCACGAACGGCGAAGATGCTGTTAAGCGGGTTATTGCCATTGACAGAGACGGAAAAGCGGTTCCTCCCTGCGGCGCGTGCCGGGAATTCATAGCCCCGTCAATGCCGGAAGACTGCCATGCAACTGAAATCATGATGGACTGTGAAAACGAACGGACCGCAACGCCTGGAGAACTGGCGCCTGAATGGTGGATATCACTGTACTTTGCAAATTCCGGTTTGTCTTTGTGCCAGTCCGAAGCCATGTCTTGCCACATTCTGGCAAGACAAAACAAAAAAAGACCTCAGATCGCAAATGAGGCCGCTTGCCGGCAGACAAAAGATGAAATGAAAGAACCCTGCCGGCAAGAGACACTTTACCAGAATCCCCCGTTGCAAATCCACCTTTTCTGAAACGCCTGTCTCAGAAAAGGACCATTCAAGGAAGGAGACACTATGACATTCAACAGTTTTCCCTATTCACGCCCTGATCTGGAGCCCCTGCAGACGGAGCTTGCCAGTCTCCGGTCTTCTCTGGAGACAGCGCCGGCGTATGATGCCTTCCTGCAGACCATGCATCAGTATGACGACCTGAAATCCCACGTGCTGACCATGACAGAACTGGCCGCCATCCGGCATACCCTGAACACGGAAGATGCGTTTTACCGGCAGGAGAACGCCTGGTTTGACGAAACGATGCCGCTGCTGGAAGAAACATTCCAGTCCATCACCGATACGATCCTGAAGAGTCCCTTTGCCCCGCAGCTGAAGGAACAGCTGCCTGAAACCTGGTTTCTGGCAGCGGAGATGGACAGACGGAGCTTCAGCCCGGCCATCATCGGTCATCTGCAGAAGGAAGCAGCGCTGTCCACCGCCTATCAGAACCTGATTGCCTCTGCCCAGATTCCCTTTCAGGACCGGGTCTGGACCCTGGCAGAGCTGGAACAGCCCATGAACCACCAGGATCCGGCAGTCCGGAAGGAAGCCGCTCTGGCTTACTGGGGCTGGTTTCAGGAGAATGAACCGCAGCTGCAGGATCTGCTCCAGCAGCTGGTGCAGGTGCGCACGGAGATGGCCCGGGCGCTGGGTTTTGAAAACTACATTGATCTGGGGTATCTGAGAATGCACCGTTTCGACTACGACCGCCAGGATGTGGCCGTCTGGCGTCAGCAGGTGCTGGAAGAAATCGTCCCGCTGTGTCAGGATCTCTATGAAGCCCAGAAAAATCGGCTGGGCGTGGATACACTGCCGGTCTGGCAGGAAAAAGCGGAGTTTGCCGACGGCAATCCGGCGCCCTGCGGCACCACAGAACAGATGACCGCCCGGGCGCAGGAGATGTACGATGCCCTGTCGGAGGAAACCGGCAAATTCTTCCGGGAGATGTGTCAGCGACGGCTCATGGATCTGGATGCCCGCAAAGGCAAGGCTGCCGGCGGCTACTGCACCTGGCTGCCGGATTTTCAGGCACCGTTCATCTTTGCCAACTCCAACGGCACCCAGAGCGATGTGGAGACTCTGACCCACGAAGCCGGCCACGCCTTCCAGGTCTGGAGTTCCACCCCGTGTTTTCCCGCCAGTCTGGCCTGGCCGACCAATGAATCCGCCGAAATCCATTCCATGTCCATGGAATTCTTCACCTGGCCCTGGATGGAGCTCTTTTTCAAAGACCAGGCGGACCGGTACCGGTTTGTCCATCTTTCCGGTGCGGTGAAGTTTCTGCCCTACGGCGTTCTGGTGGATCATTTCCAGCATGAGGTCTATGCCCACCCGGACTGGGATGCTGATCAGCGCAATGCCTGCTGGCGCCGGCTGGAAAACCAGTACCTGCCTCACAAGGACTACAGCGGAATCGATGTGCTGGAACGGGGTGGCTGGTGGATGCGCCAGCTGCACATTTTCATGGATCCTTTCTACTACATCGACTATACCCTGGCGCAGGTGGCTGCCCTGCAGTTCCTGGCCCGGATGCTCGATGGAGATGAATCCGCCTTTGCGGATTACCTGAGGATCTGCCGGCTGGGCGGCAGCCTGTGCTACCGGCAGCTTCTGAAGGAAGCCGGACTGCAGGTCCCCTTTGACGACGGCTGTCTGCAGGAAACCGCTGCCACGCTGCGGCAGTGGTTTGAGACTCATATGCCTGAAGCAGCTTCCAGATAACAGAAACACCCGGTTCCGGCCTTTGTCCAAAGGGACAGGCACAGAATCCGGGTGTTTTTATTCATGATGCCCTGCCACAGGGCGCAGCCCCATCGGCAGACTCAGCCGGGGAGAATGCCGGTGATCAGAATCACGGCAATGATCACCGGGAGCAGATATTTGCAGTAGACATGGCTCCAGGCGGGAAACCGCAGTCCCTGACCGGTGTTGGCTTCCTTCCGGAAGCTGTCCCATCCCCAGCCCTGTTTCCAGGTGCAGAAGAGCACAAACACCAGGGATCCCAGGGGCAGCAGGATATTGGACACAAGGAAATCCTCCAGGTCCATGATCGTGGACCCTTCTCCCAGAGGCTGCACCCCGGCCAGCAGGTTGAAGCCCAGGGCACAGGGCAGCGAGAGCACAATCATCGCTGCAGCGCAGATCAGACAGGTCTTTTTCCGGGTCCAGCCGGTGAGGTCCATGGTGCTGGAGATGATGTTCTCGAAGACAGCCAGAATCGTGGAAAACGCCGCGAAGCTCAGAAACAGGAAGAACAGCGCCCCCCAGAGACGTCCCAGGGGCATGGCAGCAAAGATATTGGGCAGGGTCACGAAGATCAGTCCCGGTCCGGCGGCGGTTTCCACGCCGTAGGCAAAGCAGGAAGGGATCACGATCAGCGCGGCGGTCAGCGCCACGAAGGTATCCAGCACCGCTACGTTCAGGGATTCACCGAAAAGCCGGCGGTCCTTGCCGATGTAGGAACCGAAGATGGCCATGGCGCCGATGCCCAGGGACAGGGTGAAAAATGCCTGGTTCATGGCGGCGGCTATCACGCTGCCAAGTCCGATTTCACGGGCGCGGGCGATGTCCGGGACGAAGAGATAGCGTACGCCTTCTGCGGCGCCGGCGGAGAGCAGGGAGTTGGCGGCGAGAATCACCATGATGACCAGCAGAGCACCCATCATCCACTTTGTGACTTTTTCCAGACCCGCCTGGAGGCCTCTGGCGCAGATGCCGAAGCCGGTGATGACCACCAGGACGGTAAACAGAATCAGGCTTCCGGCGTCTGAGAGCATGCCGGTGTAGTGTTCACTGATCTGCGCCTGGGTGGCGTTGACGAACTGTCCGGTGACCATGTCGCAGAAATACCGCAGCATCCAGCCGGTGACGACGGTGTAGAACATCATCAGCAGCCAGTTGCCGGCGAGAATGCAGGGGGTGTACCAGTGCCAGCGGGTGTGCGCCGGTTCCAGACGTTTCAGCAGTCTGGCGGGGCTGGTGCCGGCGGCGCGTCCGGAGGCAAATTCCATGGTCATGACCGGAATGCCCAGGAGCACCAGGAAAATCAGATAGAAGAAGAGGAAGACCCCGCCGCCGTACTGTCCGGCGACATAGGGGAACTTCCAGACGTTGCCGATCCCGATGGCGCAGCCGGCGGAGATCAGGATGAATCCAAGTCTGGATCCGAGTTTTTCCCTTTCCATGTTCGGTAATCCGTTCCTTTCAGGCAGATGTCACGGCATCTGCGGGATGTACCGGTCCGTCAGGCGGAGCGGACCGGTGAGCGGTGAAAAAAGGTCCCGTCCCTGGTGTATCGGGGGACAGGACCGGAGAATGCGGTCTGCAGCGGAGAATGTCACTGTGACCGGCTCCAGGAATACAGGTCGCTGCGGTAGTAAGCCAGGGAGTATTCCATGATCTTTCCCTGTCTGTCAAATCCCACTCGCCGGCGAACCAGCACCGGCAGGGTGCGGGGGATGTTCAGATTTGTCACCACTTCGTCATCCGGCAGCTGGGCCAGAAGCTCTTCCTCAATGCGGACAGGCGTACCGGTTTCTTCATAGACAGAGCCGCCCAGATAGCTGAAGCTCTGCCGGGGAAAGCAGGACACGATGTAAGCCAGCCGGATGTCATCCGAGGTGCAGACCCGTTCCACGATATAGGCTTCCTGTTCCGGGTCCAGCCCGAAGGCGGAAACCAGCCGCTTTGGGCAATGCCGCATTGAAGCGTGCCAGCTGGATGTGCCTGGCTGCCGTCCATGCAGCTGCATCTCTTCGGAGAATCCCCGGATACCGGTCAGTTCCTCGGTCACCGCCGGTTTCCAGATGACGAAGGTTCCCCGGCCCCGTCCACGGTTGACCATGCCGTCTTTTTCCAGATCCAGAATCGCCTGGCGGGCGGTTATTCTGGATACCCCGTACATTTTCTGAATCTGTGTTTCACTTTCAATCTTGTCGCCGGGCTGCAGATCCCCGTCCAGGATCCTGCGGCGGTATATGTCCCGGATCTGGACATACAGTGCCTTGGCCCCCTTTTGCGACTCCAGTTTCTCCATCAAATTCTCTCTCTTTCTGCGTTTCTCTTCTCTTTCTGTCTGTTTCGATCCATTCATCCAGGGTCAGCGGCGTGTAACCTGAAAACTGGCAGAAGCAGTTGATCAGGTGACAGGGGACGTGCCGCTGGCGGCCGCCGGGATCTGTGACCAGGGTGCCGGAGACCATCTCCTGATAGCGGTCCAGCAGTGCCTGATCGGCTGTGTCGTGAATGTGACCGTGAAGCATGTAGGAACGGGGCTGTCCCTGGTCGTCCACCCGGTACTGGCCGTTGTAGCAGGCCATGGGATAGTGAGAGAGGACGACTTTGCGGCGGTTGTCGCTCAGCTCCGCATAATCGCGGATCCATTCAAAGCGGGAGGCGTCAAAGGCCGGATCCTTCAGATACCGATCATGATTGCCCCGGATCAGAAACAGACGGCCCTGGAGCCGGTCCAGGATTCTGGCGGTTTTTTTCGCATCCCCCCAGCTCAGATCTCCCAGGATCACCACTTCGTCACAGGGTCTGACCCGGGCATTCCAGCACCGGATCATGTGTTCGTTGAGCTCTTCCACACTGGCAAACCCGCGGCAGTCCATCTGACTGTTCAGGGCAGCGTGCCAGAAGTGGCAGTCGGCAATGTAATACCGCATTCACCCGGCCCTGCAGGCAAAGCCCTGTGATGTCAGTTCCGTTTCAGTGCGCTCCAGGCTGACATACTGGGAATCCAGTTCCCCGGGTTCCAGCAGCCCTGCATCAATCAGCGCCTGACTGTCTGCCTGGGCGTAGTCGATGGAGATGGTCAGCTCCACGTGATTGTCCCGGACTTCCCCCTGTGTGCTCACGCCCTTCAGGGATCCATAGGAATCATTCAGCACCCGGCTGATGGCTTCCCCGATTTTTGCCTGATCGGCACCGGCATCCAGGCCCAGTTCCTCAAAGGACACGTTTTCTGTCTGAACGGATTTTTTCACCTGGTCCCCCAGGGCTTCAAATTCATAGCTGCCGGCATCTGACGAACAGGTCATGGTCTGTTTCACCGTCTCGGTTTCATCCGGTTCTTCCTGCCGGGTTTCCGGATTCGATCCGCCCACCCGGACACAGCCTGTCAGTGCCAGACACAGCAGCGCCAGCCATGCTTTCTTCATTTCCAACACCCCTTGCCGGGTTATTCTACCATGAAAAATAGCACAATTCTATGAACCGGAGGCAAATCCGGCGAGAAGAGTAAGCCCTTTCAAAAACTGTTCCGGCGGGCGGCCCAGTCCCAGCCGCAGCGTTCCCGGAGCTCCAAAAAACCGCCCGGGGACAAAGAACAGTCCCTTTTCTTCCATCATCCGCAGGGCGAAGGCTTCATCATCCACCCCGTCAGGCAGCCGCAGCAGCGCCACGGAGCCGGCTTCCGGCAGCACGCAGGAGAAAAACGGGTTCCCGTCCAGCCAGTCCTTCAGCACAGCCAGGTTGCGGCTGACAATGGCGTTGTTGCGCCGGAGGATCTGCGCACGGTGTTTCAGAACAGCCCAGGCCAGCCGGTCGTTGAGCGGACCGGCGCCGATGAAGGTGTAATCCCGCCGGATGTTCAGGGCATCAATCAGCGCTTCCGGGCCTTTCACCCAGCCGATGCGGATCCCCGGACAGGCCAGGGATTTGGACAGCGATCCGCAGGACACACCCTTTTCATAGAGATCGCTCACGGAAGGCATCACCCTGCCGATGCCTCTGTAGACCTCATCGCAGAGGATCCAGGCGTCGTGACGCCGGGCGATGTCTGTCACCCGCTGCAGGGCTTCCTCATCCAGAATCGTGCCGGTGGGGTTGTTTGGCAGATTCAGAATCAGCAAATCCAGTCCCTGGCGGGCGGCGCAGTCTTCCAGCTGATCCAGATCCGGCTTCCAGGTAAGCGGATCCAGGGCAAGCTCCGTGACCCGGGCATTCAGGCTTCTGGCGTAGCCGGCAAACTGCTGATATCCCGGGGTGAACACGATCACCTGCCGCCCCGGTGCCAGCAGCTCGTCCATGACGTGCTGGCTGGCGTTCACGCAGCCGGCGGTGGTGGTGATGTTTGCCGGAGTGCCGGTTTCATACATGGCCAGGATCTCTTCCTTCAGCTGCGGACTACCGGTGATCGGACCATAGTCCAGAACCAGTTCGGAAAAAAGGCCCGGTTCCAGGGCCTCGATTTCTTCCAGACGCAGCGCGTCACAGCTGGTTTCGGTCATGTTGACACTGGCCAGATTCTCATACCGGGTCATCCACTGTTCTGCAGCGAATTCACTCAGCATCGTAGAACACCTTGGACAGGAAGTCCTGCGCCCGTTCCGACTTCGGATTCGTGAAGAACGACTCGCTGTCCCCTTCCTCCACCAGATGTCCCTGGTCCAGGAACAGAACCCGGTTGGCCACATGACGGGCAAATCCCATTTCGTGGGTCACCACGATCATGGTCATCCCCTGCCGGCCCAGTTCCTTCATGACCTCCAGCACTTCCTTGATCATCTCCGGATCCAGAGCACTGGTGGGTTCGTCAAAGAGCATCATGTCCGGATTCATGCACAGAGCCCGGGCAATGGCCACCCGCTGTTTCTGCCCGCCGGAAAGCTGGTTGGGATAGCTGTCCTTCTTGTCCAGCAGTCCCACTTTTTCCAGGTACTCCAGAGCGGTTTTCTCCGCTTCCTCCCGGGAGCGTTTCAGCACCGTGATCTGCGCCAGGGTGCAGTTGTCCAGCACAGTCTTGTTCGGAAACAGATTGAAGTGCTGGAACACAAACCCCATGCGGTTGCGCTGCTGACGATATTTCGCCTTGTCAGCCGGATCCATTTTCTCCCCATCCATGAATACGGCGCCCTCATCCACGGTTTCCAGCCCGTGGATGCAGCGCAGCAGCGTGGACTTGCCAGATCCCGAAGGACCAATCAGGCATACGATGTCTCCCTTGTTCACTTCCAGGCTGACGTCATTGACCGCATGCACGCCGCCGAAGTGCTTGGATAGATGATCGACTTTAATCACTGACTGCCATCCTCTTTTCTATTTTCCGCGCAATGAAGGAAATCGTCACCGTCATCACCAGATACATGCAGCCGGCAATGATCAGCGGATCGAGATAGTTGTAGTATTTGGCTCCCAGCACCTGGGCGGTATACAGCAGTTCCGCCACACCGATGCAGGAAATCAGGGAACTGTCCTTGATCAGGGTGATGAACTCGCTGACCATGGGCGGGATGATCCGCTTGAAAGCCTGGGGCAGAATGACTTCCTTCATCATCGTGACATAGGAGATGCCCAGGGTCTCGCAGGCTTCCCACTGCCCTTTGTCCACGCCCTGGATGCCGGAACGGATCAGCTCGGTCTGATAGGCACCGGAGTTCAGGGACATGGCAATGAGTCCCACCACATAGGGATCCACCCGCAGCCGGGTGCCGGTGATCATCTGATAGAGCACCGGAACACCCAGGTAGAAGAACAGCACCTGAAGCAGCATGGGGGTTCCCCGCAGGATCTCCACATACACCGTGCCGATCACGTTCAGGATTTTTGACTTTGACAGCTTCATGGCCGCCATGATGATGCCGATGATCACACCGAAGAACAACGCACCAAGTGCCAGCGCAAGGGAAGCGCCGGCACCTTTGAGCATATAGGTGAGATTATCGGGCGACAGAAATGTCTCCCACATGGATCACACGCCCCACTTTTCTTTCAGCTTCGTGTACTCGTCGCTTTCCTTGAAGGCGTTGATGGCCTTGTTGACCTGCTTGAGCAGTTCTTCGTTGTCCTTGGCGGCAATGATGAAGTTTTCTTCTTCCATCAGGTGATCGCCCACGACTTTGTATTCACCGCCGGCGGCATAGTTGTTGGCCACTGCAGTATCCAGCACCACGGCATCCAGACCATGGGACTTCAGTGTCTCCATGAGCACTTTCACATCCTGCACCGGTGTGACTTCGGCGCCTTCGATTCCCTCTGCGGCGCTCTGGCCTGTGGCACCCAGCTGTGCACCGACTTTCTTGCCGTTGAGATCCGCAGCGGACGCGATGTCGCTGTCACCGGCTACAACCACCACCTGTGCGGAGGTGTTGTAGGGATCGGAGAAGGCCACCGCCTGTTCCCGGTCTTCGTCATAGGTGAAACCGGAAATGCCCAGGTCGATCTGTCCGGTCTGGATCGCGGAAACGATGGTGTCAAAGCTCATCTGCTTGAAGGTGTAGGTGTAGTCCAGGCCTTCTTCTTCCTTCATGTAGTCAAACAGCCAGTCAGTCATATCCGCATCGAAGCCCACGATCGCATCGCCTTCGATGGATTCATAGGGAGGATAATCCGGGGAAATCCCCACGATGATTTCCTTTGTCTCTTTCGATTCGGCATCTGCCTTGTCTGCATCTGTGCTGCCGGCAGAAGAGCAGCCGGCCAGCACAGATGCGGCCATGCCTGCAGTCAGGGTCAGTTTCAGAAACTTGTTCATATGTCTTTCTCCTCTTTCTTTCTGTGGAACAAAAAAAGCGTCCGTTCAGAAAATTCATGAACGGACGCTGAAAGCGCGGTACCACCGGTCTTCCATCCGCCGTGCGGATGACACCTCGTTCTTAACGCGAACAACGGCCGCTGCCTCCTGCATATTCGACAGGGCGACTCCGGGACACGTTCCGGCACTGGTCCTGACAGCTTGCACCACCCGCTGTCTCTCTGAAAGGTCCCGTCATGCTGTACTTCTTCCCTTCGTAGTATTGACTACAATTATACATATCCGGTTTTTCATTGCAACCGGTTTTCTGAAAGTGATGCCTGCACTGTCTGTCACAACCACAGGGTTTCCATCAGACAAACCGGACAAAGACTGTGCTTCTCAAAACAAATGATCCAGTTGAAGCAGCAAAGCATGGCAAGACTCATATCCACAATCAGGAGCCAGTGCCATGTCTGACCACCATGATCACCTCCCGATCTCATACCGGCAGGACAGAGCCTTTCCGAAAGCAGATGTCCCATCCCTGGCAGGCATCCGTGAAAAAAGCCCGGAGATTTCACCGGGCTTTGCAGATGCACGATCAGTTTTTCAGAGCCTGCAGCGGTGCCGGAATCCGCCCGCCCCGGTTGATGAACACCGCATCCGAAGTCTGATTCACCGGCATTACCGGCCCTTCTCCCAGCAGACCGCCGAAATCCAGCGTCTCGCCGATGGATTTGCCAATGGCGGGAATCAGGCGCACGGCTGTGGTCTTGGTGTTGACCATGCCAATGGCCGCCTCATCCGCGATGATGCCGGAAATGATATCCGCCCGGGTCTCGCCGGGAATCACGATCATGTCCAGACCCACCGAGCAGACAGCCGTCATGGCCTCCAGCTTCTCCAGCTTCAGCACACCCTGGCGGGCTGCATCGATCATGCCGGCGTCCTCGGACACCGGAATGAAGGCACCGGACAGACCGCCCACGTGGCTGGTAGCCATGACACCGCCTTTTTTTACTGCATCATTGAGCATGGCCAGGGCTGCCGTGGTGCCATAGGCACCGCAGGTCTCGAGCCCCATTTCCTCCAGAATGTGCGCCACGGAGTCTCCCACCGCCGGCGTCGGCGCCAGAGACAAGTCCACAATGCCGAAAGGAACTCCCAGCTTTTCACTGGCCACCGTTCCTACCAGCTGACCCATCCGCGTGATCTTGAACGCCGTGCGCTTGATCAGGTCGGCAATCCTGTCAATGGGCGCATCCTTGGGAGCCTTGGCCAGTGCGGCTCTGACCACACCGGGTCCGGAAACACCCACGTTGATCACGCAGTCTCCTTCTCCCACACCGTGGAAGGCACCGGCCATGAAGGGATTGTCCTCCGGCGCGTTGCAGAAGACCACCAGTTTCGCCGCACCGATGCAGTTGTCGTCTACCGTCAGCTCCGCCGCTTCCCGGATCACTTCTCCCATGCGCTTCACCGCATCCATGTTGATGCCCGCCTTCGTGCTGCCGATGTTCACCGACGCACACACATGCTGGGTTTCCTTCAGCGCCCGGGGAATGCTGTCGATCAGCTCCCGGTCTCCGTGGGCGTACCCCTTCTGCACCAAAGCGGAATACCCGCCGATGAAATCCACGCCCAGGCGTCTGGCACAGCGTTCCAGCATATGGGCATATTTCACCGGATCCCCCCCGCTGGCAGCCACCAGAAAGGCGATGGGTGTCACGGAAATCCGCTTGTTTACCACCGGAATGCCGTAGGTTCTGGCGATTTCATCGCCGGTACGCACCAGATCTTTTGCCAGACGGCAGATTTTTTCCTCGCATTTGCGGCAGGACGTGTCAATATCCGGATCAATGCAGTCCAGCAGGGAAATCCCCATGGTGATGGTCCGGATATCGAGGCACTCCTCGTCGATCATCTTGATTGTTTCCTGAATTTCAGATATCTGCATGGCGGCTCCTTAAATCGAGTGCATGGCCTTGAAAATGGCCCGGTTCATGACCCGGACAGCCAGATCGTTGCTGTCCCCCACAGCCTCCATGTGCTCCGCAAAGGCTTCAAAGGACTCCGTCAGTCCGTCCATGTCGGCAATCATGGTCATGGTGAACACACCGTCCACGATGGTCTGGGATACATCCAGAATGTTGCAGTTGCGTGCGGCGCATTCGCTGGCCACCAGGGCAAGGATACCGGTGCGGTCCGCACCGACGACAGTAATGACAGCTTTCATGAGTCCTCCTAAAATTTTACCGCTGCTTTTTCATATCTGTGCAGCTCAAAAGGTTCGCAGGCAGACATCAGTCCTTCCACGTTCACATCGTATTCACCCGGCATGAACTGCAGGGCAGCCTGCTGTTCCAGCAGCGTCTTCAGCTGGTGCCAGAAGGGATCCGGCAGCTGCTTCCGCTTCTGCCAGGCAATCGTGTTGTCTGCATTCAGCAGCACGATTTCCATCTCCGGCGCCTGCGTCAGTCCCAGGATCTCATCCCGGAAATCAGACTCCTGCACATTGAAGTACACATCACTGGAATCCACCGGTCCGCCCTCCAGAATGAACGGCATGATCCCGTGATACCAGCACAGTGTCACCGCAAAAGGCTCCTGTTTCAGCAGAGCCAGCTCCTCTTCATTCCAGCAGTCATCCTTGATTGCCACAATGAAACGGCCATCCGCATAGTCCATGACAGCTCCTTCCGGAACCTCATAGGGAAATTTTCTGTTTTCGCTCATACGTGTTAAGTGTACCAATTCTGCGATAGTGTGCAACATCGAAAAGGAAAGTGTCACGTCTGTCCTGGCACTCTGACTGCCGATGGATGCCGGGGCGGACAGTCGAAAGAGGCGAAACAGCCGGGCAGCAGGGCTGCCGCACTGTTTCGCCTTTGCGGTGAGCTGAGATTTTCAGTGATGTTTGAGATCCGGCTATATCCTTATCTCGGATATACCTTCACTGAGTAGTTGAAATAAATCCCATTGATTAAAACGCTTCCTGTCACTGTTCCTGTCGTGGGAACTGGAGTAGCACTGGCTACAGAAGCCGACGTACATCCTGTCATCCCAGTCA
Source organism: uncultured Faecalibaculum sp. (assembly GCF_910588395.1). Lineage (GTDB taxonomy): Bacteria > Bacillota_I > Bacilli_A > Erysipelotrichales > Erysipelotrichaceae > Faecalibaculum. Next base: position 52,867 of record NZ_CAJUPA010000006.1, read on the forward strand.
CCCAGGCTCTCGCACCCCAGCTTCCATTCGCATAAGTCATAGTGGCAGCCAGATAAACGGTGGCTGATCCAACAGTTACGGATGATTACTCCTGCAAAATCAAACCATTTTATCCTTATCCTGTGTTTATTCTCGTTCTTAGTCCTGCCCGCACTCCCATCACTGTTTCTTCCAGCCCACTGCAATCAGTCCCATCGGCAGCAGAATCAGGAGGGCTGCGGCTCCATAGACCCAGGGAACAATCTCCCCCAGGATCCAGAAGACACCCCCGGGATTGCCGGACAGGTCAAAGAGTGAAGGGATGGACTGCAGCAGGACGGTCCGGTTGGGAACCACCGCAAACTGAAGCCTCAGGCTGAAGACCAGAGCAGCCAGTCCACTGGTCAGTATGATGAGACAAATCCTGGCTGTCATCTGCCGGCGTATCCGGCTGCATGTATTCTCGGAGACCTGCAGAGGACGGAAACGTTTCAGAAACTCCGCCATGCTCCGTCGGAGATGGACCACAGCCCACACCAGCACAAAGAGCCACACCACTGCCAGCAGCATAGTCAGAATGCAGTACAACAGCCGTTCCTGCGCAAAGAATTCCGTGTATGTCCGGTTTTCAGATGCCTCATTGGTCAGAAGCATCTCTCCCTGACTGGCCAGCGCTGCCATCTGTGACTGCATGGCAGCATCCCGGCGTTGGGGCGACCATACCTCCACATGATTCACCGAATCCGTGTTGAAGAATCCCTCCGGAACGATGACGGCATAGGGCCAGGCAAAGCCGCCGGTCCAGGCGGACAGACGGTCCTGGTAATCCACGCTGTAATTCAGCGGATTGCGCAGCACAGTACGGACTGTGACGGACCGGATTTCTCCTTCCGGGCTTTCCAGCTGCACCACATCCCCGGCTTCCAGACTTGTATCCATTCGGAAGGTGATGTCTTCCCGCATATCCAGCTCCGGATTGCGGGGAAAAATCATGATTGCCGGATTCACGGCATCTCCCTGGATCATCCAGGAAAACTCCGGCAGATAGATGGCAATTTCCCCTTCCTGCAGCATGCCGTTCTCAATCCCGTTTTCTTTCAAAACCTCCGTCATGACCGGAAGATGGTCCGGTTCCAGAATCACCGGTGAAATCAGCGTTTCCTGATCCGGCTGCGAAAAAAGCGCCACCTTGTCCCTGTATTCCTCCGGAAAGTCGAAAATGGCGGCGGATGCCACATCATCCCAGCGCAGAGTCCAGTCATCCTCACCGACGACCGGCTCCAGCAGTGTATAGCTGTAGACTTCCTGCACTCCGGACACTTCCCGGATTTTCTCCAGATCTGTAACCGGCATATGGGAAGTGGCATCCTTCGGGGTGAACCGGAAATCCGGCTGCCGTTGTATCTGCGCTTCCATCTCTGCATCAAAGACAAACCGTGTGGCAGTGTAAGCCCCAGCCGCTGTCAAAATCGCCAGCAGCAGCGGAGCAAAAACCGCAGCTTTCCGGTTCCAGTGCAGCCAGCGGTCTGCCAGCATGGAAACCGACAGCGTCTTCTTTCCCTCCGGGAGCCGCTTTGGAATATGCCCCTTCGAAGCATGGAGGCTGATGCCTGCCGGCACTGCCGCCAGAATTCTCCAGGCAAGCCCTGCCATGATCAGCACCATTGCCGCCCAGACACAGGCAGCAGCCGTCATCACCAGCCAGGGGACGTTCAGAATCAGACCCGCAGCTGCCAGGACCGGTACACTCCACAAGGCACCGCCCAGAATCAGGGGAAACACCTGTCCCATCAGCTGTCCGGTATCCGCGCCCAGGGTCTTGAGACGAATCAGGGTCAGCTGCCGGGTTTCCAGCCACCGGCCCAGGACCACACCCATGAGCAGCAGTCCGCCGCCCAGTGCGGCCAGAGATACGATGGTCCAGGGCAGATTGGCATCGGAGAAGGGATTATATCCGGTGTCCAGCTGCATGTTGCGCACGAGCACAGCGCCAGAGGGTTTCCAGTGGTCGAATACATCCTCATAACCTGCTTTCGCCTGCATGTACACCAGGGTGTCTCCAGGGTGGCCCAGACTGGCGGTCCAGATCTGAGGGAGATGATCTCCGGCAGTCCAATTGGCGGAGTAGCTGTCCAGGATCCCGCAAAGGTTTCTGACTTCGTCACCAATCCGGATCTCCTGCCCCAGTTCATAGGAAAGACCCTGCCGGTCCAGCCATACCGCTTCCACTGCGGCTTCTCCATTTGTTTCCGGCAGCCTTCCGGTTTTCAGGGAGAGACTGGCCAAGTCGAAAAACGAATCATCACCGGTGCCGGTAATCGTGCCGTCAGCCAGAGTGGCGGTCTGCACAATCCCCGCCTGGTCCACCACCAGATTGTCCCTGACTTCCTGAAGGGCTGCCTCATCCGCCTTGAGCAGGACTGCCTGCCAGGCACCATACCACTGCCGCTGGGCGGCTATCCGGTCCTGCAGGCTGCGGTACTGAATCAGAAAACTGCACAGGGTCAGGCTCATGGCCAGTGTCATGATCAGTCCGAACAGCCTCTGCGCTTTCCGGCTGCGGATGACTTTATGCAGTGTATTGGAGTATTTACTCATGATTTCGGCTTCCGAAGCCGGAGATCCGGCCGTCTTCCATATACAGAATTCTGTCCGCCTGTCTGGCCAGATCCAGGTCGTGGGTGACCATGATCACCGTGATTCCAAGCCTGCGCTGCACCTGCCGGATCAGCTTCATGACCTTCTGCGCACTGAGCCGGTCCAGATTGCCTGTGGGTTCATCTGCCAGGACCACAGCCGGCTGGATGGCCAGCGCCCGGACAATCGCTGCCCGCTGCTGCTGACCCCCGGAGAGCTGATGAGGATACCGGTCTTCCAGCCCCTCCAGCTCCAGCTGCCGGATCAGTTCCTTCACAAAGAATTCATCCAGAGGCAGACCATTCAGGTCGAAGGGGATCTGAAGGTTTTCCCGGATGGTCAGCTCCGGAATCAGCTGGAAAAACTGATGCACCAGACCTACGGACTCCCGACGCACACCTGCCCGCTGCTTTTCGCTTCGTTCCAGTATCCGGCCATCAATGATGATTGTCCCTTCATCCGCGCTTTCCAGCCCGGCCAGCAGCGACAGCAGCGTGGATTTCCCGCAGCCGCTTTTTCCGGTAATCACCGTAAAAGTCCCGGTTTGTACGGAAAAGGTTGCGTGGTCCACCGCAATGGTCTGTGCCGGTCCCGGATTCCAGACTTTCACCAGATTGTCTGCCTGTACCATTGTCTGCATGTTCTCACCCCGCTTTTACCGTAACCCGGATCCGTTACAGAGAGATTACCAGGTCAGATTTCCAGGCTGAGAACCGGCAGGCCCACTTCCATGACGACCTGTCCCTTCTCTTCCCGGATCTGCAGACTGCCCTGATGCTTTTCTGCCACTGCGGCTGCCAGCGCCAGGCCGATTCCGTAATGCCCTGCACGCTGTGTGGCGTATCGCCGGGGGATATGACTTCCCAGCGAACCGGGATGCAGGATTGTCAGTTCGCAGGACTGATCCAGAGGATTGCGGCCGGCAGCAAGTGTGATGGGACCACTGGTGAAGTCCAGAGCGTTTTCCAGCAGCGACCGCAGCATTTCCTCCAGCCAGAAAGCGTCCCCGAACATAGTCAGTCCCTCCGGATCCTTCAGCTGCACCTGAATCGTCCCCTTTCCCACGGAAGCAGCTGCCTGACGGATGATCCGGTTCAGATCCAGGTGTTCGTACCGGAATCCGGATTCTCCGGATGAACGGACGGATTCTGTGAGATACGCTTCAGTCTGCCTGGCGATTTTCTCCAGAATCTTCAGGATTCTCTCCGGATCCGGGCATCCCGCGTCCAACAGCAGCAACCCGGCTCCCGCAGTATTCCGCAGCTGATGTGCCAGATTCTCGCTGTTTTCCCGGCGGACTGCCGCCTCCCGCTTTTCCTCCAGCAGCTCCAGAATCAGCAGTTCCCGTTCTCCGCTCAGATCCTCCACTGCCTTGAGCCACCGGCTGCCCACAGCGGGTCCCTGGCAGATCAGGAATCCCAGATATACCGCCAGCCCTGCCACCAGCAGCTGAAACGGAATCAGGCCGGCAGCTGCCTCCCGGAGCAGATACCGCTGTTCCGGTGGAGAAAGCTCCATGAGTCTTTCCACAGACTGTTCCAGAGACAGTGGCAAAGCCGCCTGCAGCAGAATGCAGAAAAGACCTGCCGCGATCAAAGCCGCCAGCTTTTTTGACAGTTTGTCATGACGCGGATTCATGATCGGCTTCCTCCAGCCAGTACCCGTGGCGCCGGTCTCCCTTGATCATCAGACCGGATTTTCCGAGCTTTCTCCGCAACCCGGAGAATCTCACACTCAGCGTCTCCAAAGACATATCGAAACCGGTGCGTCTTGCCACTGAACGGAGGATCCGCTGACTGGACACAGGTTTTCCCGCAGCCGCAAACAGTGGCTCCAGAACCGCTGTTTCCGTTCCCGTCAGCATCACTTCAGCTGCACCATCCATCCTGCAGCCGGATACATACAGCGTGACAGTCCCGAACCGGCGAATGTCCTCCCGTTCCAGCAGCCGGCCAATCTTGGCCTTCAGGACCGGCAGCCGCACAGGCTTGGTGATATAGTCATCCGCTTTCTGTGCATAAGCCTCCAGTATCACCGGCTGATCTGTCTGAGCCGACAAAACCAGAACAGGAACATCGCTTTCCAGACGAACCGCCTGCAGCAGCTCCAGACCGTTTCCATCCGGCAGGCCCAGATCCAGCAGGATCAGATCCCAGTCTCCGGCCGCCTCCTGGAGTCTCTGAGCCAGCGTCATGCAGAACAGACAGTCGAAATCCCGCAGAGAAACCCGCAGAGCCTCCTGCATATCCATGTCATCTTCCAGTACCAGTATTTGATGTTTCATATTCTCTTCCCTTTTTCTTTCATCATACCTGAACCGCAGAACACAAAAAAGAGACCGGAAATTTCCGGTCTTGTGAGTCATTCGAACTGTACGGGACTAGATGTCCATGTCCTTCTGCGCAGCGGTGATAATCGCCATCTTGTAGATCTCAGTCGCGTTGCATCCGCGGGACAGGTCGTTGATCGGCGCATTCAGGCCCTGCAGAACCGGACCGATGGCCTCCCAGCCGCCCAGTCTGGCTGCGATCTTGTATCCGATGTTGCCCGAGGACAGGTTGGGGAAAATAAAGGTGTTGGCCTGACCGGCAACTTCGCTCTTGGGCGCCTTGAGTTTTGCCACATCCGGTGCAACCGCCGTATCAAACTGCATCTCGCCATCCACAGCAAAATCAATGGGCATCCGGTGCAGACGCAGAGCGGCTTCCGCCACCTTCGCCACGCATTCACCCTTGGCGCTGCCAAAGCTGGAATAGGACAGCAGGGCGATTTTCGGCTCAATGCCGAACTGCCTTGCAGTTCTTGCAGTCTGCAGTGTGATTTCCACCAGATCATCCGCATTCGGGTTCAGGTTGATGGAACAGTCGCCCATCATGTATTCCTCATCCCCCTTCAGCAGCAGGAACGCAGAGCTGACCAGGGCATTGCCCGGTGCCGCCTTCACCAGCTGCAGAGCCGGACGGACTGTATCCGCCGTGCTGTATGTGGCACCGCCCAGCAGGCCATCCGCATAGCCCATCTGCACCAGCATCGTGCCAAAATAGTTGGTGGACAGCAATGCCTTGCGGCAGCGCTCAATATCCAGCTTGCCTCGTCTGAGTTCAACCATCTTGACAGCCATTTTGTCAATGTCAGGATATTCGGCGGGATTCATGGTTTCAATACCCGTCAGATCAAAGCCGTGTTCCTTGGCAGTGGCTTCGATTTCTTCCTTTTCGCCCAGCAAAATCGGACGGATCACATCTTCCGCAGCCAGCTTTGACGCCGCTTCCTGCACCCGGGCATCCCAGCCTTCGGTGAATACAATCCGGATTCCCTGTCCTTTGATTTTCTCTTTCAGTGTATCGATGATCATAGGTGAAACCTCTTTCCGTTCAGGAAAAATATACCACAGCCCACAGACGGATAAAACCTTGTGAACCATTTCACCCACAGAGGCATTGCAAGCCGCTTTCCCCCTGCGTATACTGACCTCAGGCAGAGTAAGGATACAGGCGTAAAGTGTTTCGGGCACGGGGAGTTGGTCCGAAAACGAAGCAAGCCGCGATCTGTGTCCTGCATCCCGCTGTCGTTTGAAAAAAGTCAGGATTTCCTCCTTTTTCCGAGCGTCAAAGGGAAAGGAGGTTTTTATATGTCTGCATTGATGTCATCCATCAAAACCAGCGCCAGGAACCTGGGCAATATCCGGGTTCTGACCGGCACGGCCCTGTTCTGTGCCCTCTACATGATCCTGTCCATGTTCAACATCTACTTCACCCCGACCCTGCGGATCACTTTCGGGTTTCTTGCCATGGCTGCATCCTGCTATTTCTATGGCATGGCTCCCAACCTCATCGGTGCATTCATCTGCGATTTCCTGGGATGGGCCCTTCACCCCGACGGGGCCTGGTTTCCCGGCTATGCCCTGAACGCGATGTTTCAGGCAGCGGTGTTTTCCGCCTTCTTCTATCAGATGAAAGAAGTCAGGATCTGGAAAGTGCTGGCAGCCAGACTCATCATCGTCCTGGTCGTCAACCTCATCCTGAACCCCCTGTGGCTCTCCCTGATGTACGGAGACAGCTTCTGGATCCTCATGACCGCCCGCATCGTCAAGAACATCATCATGTATCCCATCGACTGCTTCATGCTGGTCATGGTGCTGCGCCTCTGTGTGCGGCTGAAGCAGCAAAGAGGCTGATCCTGATCCGGTCTTCCCCAGCCGGGCAGCGTGCCAGGTTTCCATCCGCAAACATCAAAGGACTGCCCGTTCATCATCAGAGGCAGTCCTTTTCATTTTCATTGGGCTATATGGAGGATGTCCGCCAAAGCCCTCAGCGGGTCTTTGTCTTTCTGCTGTCAAAAAATCCAGCGCCAGAAGCAGAAGGGCAGGAACGGCCAGAAAGGAACCCGGGGACAGCTCCGTGCTTTGCCGCAAAACAGAGGGCCCAGGAAACCAGGACCAGGACCGGCTGCAGCCGGCGGTTCCAGGCGATGCGCCATGCGTGACACCGCAGGTGCAGGATGATCATCAAACCCAGCAGACAGACAGCAGCCCAGTACAGGTTGTCCACGATCGGACAGAGTTTCTGCATATGTCTCCTGTGTTTTGCGGCCATCTTCTGATCCACCCGTTCCGTTTCCCGGGTACTTCATTTGTACTTCAATACTATGGAAACCGCAGCCCGTCTTTTCCCGGAGCATCAGCCCTGCCGGTCACCCCTCAGCCCCGCAGATCCTTCACCGACCCACCCGGTTCAAACCGTCAGCCGAGTTCCTGCTTCCTCGTTTTCGAACCGCACGGTGGCCAGCGGTGGCTGCATCAGTTCCCCGAACTCATAGCCGCCAAAGGCCATGATAGACAGATCGTCCGGAATCGACAGATTCAGCTGTCTGGCTTCCCGGATCACCGCCATGGCCATGCGGTCGGTGGCCGCAATCACCAGGCCCGGCCTGCAGTCTTCCAGGATCTTCCGGGCAGCTTTCCGCGTTTCTTCATAGGACCATGTGGCTTCCCCCGTGGCAATCTGTGTTCTTTCACTCTTCAGTCCGTCCAGCACTCCCTGCTTTCTCTGGACACCGACTGCCGCATCGGATTCACTGACTCCCAGTTACACCACATTTTCATGTCCCCTGTTCCGCGCGTAGCGTCCAGCTTCATACCCGGACCCATAGTCGTCATTAATCACGGAGGTTCCATGGCGGAAATTCTGGCCCAGAACCAGGAACGGCACGCTGCTGCCGTCCTGCAGCCGTTCACGGGCATCTGTGATCGTGGTGGCAATCAGGATCACACCATCCACCCGCAGGGACCGCAGATATTCGATCGCCTCGATCTCCCGGTCCGGATTGTGGCCGGTGGTCAGGATGATCACCGAATAGCCGGCTTTGCGCAGCGTTTCATCCATGGTCGTCAGCTGCCTGCCGGTCACCGTGGAGGTCATGGACGGTGCCACAATGCCAATCGTCTTCGTGGACTTCAGCTTCAGGTTCTGGGCTGCGGTACTGGGTTCAAATCCGGTGTCTTCTATGACCTTCGCAATGATCGCCCCGGTTTCTTCCTTCACAGATCCGCCGTTGAAGCAGCGGGAGACCGTGCTTTTGGCCACTCCGGCTTTTCTGGCTATATCTGAAAACGTCAGTTTTTCCATGCTCTGTCCTCTGAAAAAAAACCGCAGGGGCTGCCTGCGGTTTCATCGTCTCACGCTGCAAGAAAGGTTTCCACAGCCTCTCTGTCCGGCATCGCCGGAATGGCACCGGGTTTGCGGACGGTCAGCGCCGCGGCTGCGTTGGCAACTCCCAGAAGCTCCCTGACTGTTTCCGGATCCAGTCCTTCGGGGTTCAGGTCACGGGTGGCGAACTGCCACAGCACGGCACCCCAGAAGGAATCCCCTGCGCCGTTGGTATCCGCGATCTGTGACGGGATGCCAGGTACCTTGACAATGCCCGCCGATGTTCCGGCCATGGCTCCGTTTGCTCCAAGTGTGATGGCCGCAAACTTCACACCCGCATCCAGCAGCGCCTGCAGCGCCTCTTCCGGATCGGCCTTTCCTGTCAGCAGCTCCGTTTCCTCATCGGAGATCTTCATCAGATCCGCGAAGGGCACCAGGGACCGCATGGCATCCATGGCCTCCTGGCGGCTGTTCCAGAGACTGGCCCGATAGTTGGGATCATAGCTGACAAGCGCCCCGGCCGTCTTTGCTTCCCGGATGCCTTCCAGGGTCGCGGTGCGGGCCGGTTCATGGGTCAAAGACAGGGAGCCTACATGGAAGATCTTCGCATCCCGGATCTGCGCCCGGTTCAGTTCATCGGCAGACAGCTGGGTATCTGCCCCTGGCTTGCGGGCAAAGGAGAAGGTGCGCTCGCCGGTATCATCCACCGATACAAAGGCCAGGGTGGTGAAGTGCCGGTCATCCAGCAGCAGGCCGCTGGTGTTCACGCCTTCAGCTTTCAGGGTATCGGAGAGAAACTGTCCGTGCATATCATTCCCGGCTTTTCCCAGGAAGGCAGCGGTGCCGCCAAGTCTGGCCACCTGTACGGCGACATTGCCTGGTGCCCCGCCCGGGTGTCTGGCAAACAGCACCGCTCCGTTGTCTGCTGTACCGCTGTGGGTAAAATCAATCAGGATTTCTCCAAAAGCTGTCACGTCTGTCTGTTTCATGCGTGTATCCCTTTCTGCGTGTCTGCACACTGCTTTCATATTCAGTATAGGGACCCCCGCCATGATGCGCCCATGGGCCTTTCATGCTGTTTTATGGACATATGTGTCTTTTGTTTCACATACAGACAGGCTGGTTCACTCTGTCACAGGTTGAGGCAGCTGGATGCTGTCATGGTTCCGGTTTCCGGCACAGCATCGAAAGGCCGGTTTCTGCAAATATCACCGGTTCATCAGTCCGGTTTCTGTTATTATGAAAGCGCACGTAAAACAGAAAGGGAATCAAACCATGAAGCTGAAAAACAAATCCATTGTCGTGACAGGTGCATCCTCCGGAATGGGAAAAGCCATTGTGGAGCTGTTCGTCAAAGAAGGCGCGAATGTCATTGCGGTGGCGCGACGAAAAGAACGTCTGGAAGCCCTGGCAGAGAGCCTGAAGAACGAAGCCGGACAGGTGCAGGTCTATGCCGGAGATGTATCCCGGCGGGAGGACTGTGAAGGCATGATTGATGCAGCCATTGCAGCCTGGGGACGACTGGATATCCTGGTCAACAACGCCGGTGTCATGGATGACATGGCACCCATTGCCGAAGCCAGTGACGAGAAATTCCGCCAGGTCATGGACGTCAATGTCTATGGTCCCATGGCGGCGATGCGCAAGGCCATCCAGGTGTTCCTGGAACAGGGTCAGGGCGGCAACATCATCAACGTTTCATCCGTGGGCGCTTCCCATCAGGCAGCAGGTCCCATTTACGGTGCCTCGAAGGCAGCCCTGAATGCCATGAGCCGTAACACTGCCTTTATGTACAAAGGAGAAAAAATCCGGGTCAATGTGATCGCTCCAGGCGGCATCAACACGGAGATTGCCACTGCCATGGGCCGGCCGAACATGGATGGCTATACCCGGCTGGGGGCTGTGCTGAAGCTGAGTCCGGCGCCTGGCGAAGCCACGGATATCGCACAGTGTGCCCTGTTCCTGGCAAGTGACGATTCCGCCTATATCAGCGGCGACATCATTGCAGTGGACGGTGGCTGGACTTCATTCTGAGTCCAGTTCCGTCTGCTGAACCTTCACAGAGCATCCAGCCAGTACGAAAGGGACAGACTCTGCCTTGTCAGCAGGATCTGTCCCTTTTTGATCTGTTTTACTGTCTGCAATGTATAGAAAAAGACCGCTGCAGCGGTCTTTGTGGTGTTGTGTTGTTGTGCGTGAATGGCAGTGAAGTGTCTTTATGCGTCCATGAACGCCTGGAGCTGTTCTGTTGTCGGCAGTCCTTCGTTGTCTCCGGCTGTCATGACCTGGATGCAGCCGATGGCATTGCCCCGGCGCACCCCGTCCTCCATGGGAAGTCCTTCCAGCAGGCTGCTGATCACGCCCACCGCAAAGCCGTCTCCGGCTCCTACAGTATCCACGACTTTGTCCGCCTTGTACCCCCGCACCTTTGTGCTTCCTTCTGCCGTGAAGAGGTATGCACCATCGGATCCGTCCTTGATGATGACCGTCTTCGGTCCTTTCTCCAGGAAGAACGCCGCGGCTTTCTCCGGATCGGAGGTCCCCGCCAGGACTTCGCATTCCGCGATCCCCGGCAGCACCAGATCCGCCTTTTCCGCCAGTTCGTTCAGGACCCTCCGCATGGTCTCCTCATCTTCCCACAGCGCCGGACGCAGGTTCGGGTCGAAAGTCACAATGATCCCCGCTTCCCTTGCCCGGTCCATCAGCCGGTGTGTTGCAGCCCTGGCACTTTCGGACAGCGCCGGCGGGATCCCCGTCACATGCACCAGATCCACATCATCCAGGTCCAGCGCGTCAATTTCTGCCGCAGAGATGTGCGAAGCCGCAGACCCCTTCCGGTAATACGGTGCATAGGGATCGCTGCCGTCGGTCGTCCGGTTCTTCAGCTGGATCCCGGTCTTGTACACAGGATCCACGGTGATGAACTCTGTGCCAATGCCGTTGGATTTCAGCGCACCTTCGATGTAGCGGCCAAAGGGATCATCCCCCAGCCTTGTGAGGTACTGGGCGTGATGCCCCAGCCTGGTCAGGCCGATGGCCACATTCACTTCCGCACCGGACATGGAGCGTGTGAAGTGGCAGATGTCTTCCAGTTTCCCCGGCATGTCCGCTGTCAGCAGCGCCATGGGTTCGCCAAACAGAATCACGTTTGCCATAGGTCAGTCCTTTCTCACCAGATGGATCGCAAAGCTGCCGGTCTCCTTCTGGAAGTAGACCGCCTGGATCAGCCCGTTCGGGCGCCGCACGATGCTGTCCTGGTTGAATGCAACACCGCGCTTTTCCAGATACGCCATCGCCCGCTCGACATTGGGCGTGGAAATGGCGATATGGCCCTTCTTGCCCAGATAGGGAGATTTCAGTGTTTCCACATAGGTGTCGGAGAAGATCGAAGAGGGGTTCTCCCGGGCTTCGAAGCTGAACACCGTCTCGAAGAACTGCGCAATCTGATGTGCTTCCCCTTCATTGGCAGCATTGATGCCGATATGAGCCAGCTTCAGGTCCAGCATCTTCGTCACGGCACTATGGGCTATGGCCTGGATTTCGTCAAACCGGCCCTCCTGGATCAGGACGGTCGGTACCATCCAGCTGCCGCCGGCACAGACGACCTGAGGCAGTTTCAGGTATTCCTGGAAATTGTCCTCGCTGATCCCGCCCGTGGGCATGAACTGCATCGCCGGGAACGGACCCGAAAGGGCCTTGAGCATCCCGATCCCGCCAGCTGCCTGTGCGGGGAAGAACTTCACGAATCCCAGCCCTGCATTCACGGCTGCCGTCAGCTCCGAGGCACTCTGGATGCCCGGCACCACTGGCATACCCTGTTCGAGGCACCAGCGCACGACACTTGCGTTGTATCCCGGAGACACGATCACATCCGCGCCGGCGATCCTGGCACGCTCTGCCTGTTCAACATCCAGTACAGTCCCGGCAAGGATCACAACATCCAGCCCCGATTTACGGACCGCTTCAATGGCCTCTGCCGCCGCCTCTGTACGGAACGTGATTTCAATGCAGTCCAGTCCAGCCTGCAGCAGCGCCTTTGTCAGGTCAACCGCATGTCCGGCTTCATCGATCTTGACCACCGGGATCAGCCCGGCTGTCTCCAGGCTGCGTTTCAGTTCTTTGTTCATGGTTCTTTCAGCTTCTTTGATTCTCGGGTTTGTTGACCGGATAGCGGATGGGCTTTCCTTCCAGGAACGTCACGGATTCCTCCGCCACTTTCCGCTTCAGCTCGCTGGCTGCTTCCTCGGAATACCACGCCATGTGAGGAGTCACAATGACGTTCTCCTGCCGGAATAGCGCATTGTCCGGACTCACCGGTTCCCCCAGCATGCAGTCTAGGGCTGCCCCGCCGATCATGCCGGACTTCAGCGCCTCCAGCAGGTCCGCCTCGTTGATGATCCCCCCGCGGGCCACATTCACGATCAGGGCGCTGTCCTTCATGTCCCGGAAAGTTTTCTCATTGAACAGGTCTTTGTTTCCGTCTGCCGGACAGTGCAGGGAAATGATGTCCGACTCCTTCACCAGTTCATCAAAGGGTACCGGGGTCACATAAACAGCCGTTTCATTGGTTTCCCGGAAATACGGGTCAAATCCGATGACTTTGAAGCTCAGAGCGTGCATCTTCTGCGCGAAGTTGCGTCCAATCCGCCCCAGTCCCACGACCCCGCAGGTCAGGTCCGAGAACCGGTGCACCGGGATCGCCGTGGTGTAATCCCACTTCTTTGTCTTCGTCTGTTCGTTCATCGGCACGATCTTGCGCAGCATCGCCAGGCTCATGGCAATGGCGTGATCGGCCACTTCATTCATTCCGTAGTCCGGCACGTTGCCCACCTGCACACCGAGTTCCGTTGCCGCTGGCACATCCACCGTGTCCACACCCACGCCGTAGCGGACCACATACTTCAGCTTCGGGCAGGCTTCCATCACCTTCCTGGTGATGGGCGCATATTGCACGATGAACACATCCGCGTCCTGGCATTCCCGGATAACGTCCTCTTCTGTTTTGCACTGCTTCAGTTCCAGCGGGATCCCCGCTTTTTCCAGCACGTCCTTCTCGATCTGGATGGAGTCATGGTCACAGTCCGTGATGATCACTTTCAGGTCTTCGTTCATGTTCCTGTCCGTCCTTTCTGCCTGGGCCTACCGCACCAGGTAGCCGCCATCCACCGGGATGATCGCGCCGTTGATATAGTCCGATGCATCGGAGGCCAGCCATACGACCGGTCCCTTCATGTCTTCGCCCGTTCCCCAGGTGCGGTTCGGGATCCGGTTGGTGATCTCCGCGTTCCGGGGGTTCTCCGGATCCAACAGGGCCGTGTTCATTTCCGTGGCCATGTAGCCGGGTGCCAGGGCATTCACGTTGATTCCCTTGCAGGCCCACTCATTGCACAGCGCCTTGGTGATCTGCGCCACGGCACCCTTGGAGGCTGCATAGGCCGGTACAGTGTAGCCGCCGAAGAAAGACAGCATGGAGGCGATGTTGATGATCTTGCCACCTGTTTCCTGTTTCAGGAACTGACGTCCTGCCAGCTGGCACATCGCGAACACAGAACGAAGGTTCACGTCCATGACGAAGTCAAAGTCTTCCAGGGGGAACTCCTCGCTGGGATAGCGGCGCTGCACGCCGGCTCCGTTGACCAGGATGTCCAGATGTCCGCCGAGTTTTTCGACAGCCTCATTGAATTTCTCTTCGCGGGTGGCATCGTCTGTCAGGTTGCAGATGACCGCCTGACAGTCATAGCCCTGCTGACGCAGTTCTTCGGCTGTGGCTTCCACCTTGGGGTTGATGTCCATGATCACCACGGAAGCGCCGGCTTCCAGCAGTCCTTCCGCCATGCCCCGGGACAGGCCCTGGGCTGCGCCCGTCACGATGGCTGTTTTTCCTGTGAGGTTGTTCAGATTCATTGTATTGTCTCCTTGTTTTGTCGTCGTTTTTACGCCTGTACAGGCGGTTTCTTTTCACTGTTGCATATGGCCCAAAACAGCTGACTGTGTTCTGTTCCTTCCTGTCATTCTTTCGACTGCGGAATGTTCGGATCCCGACTGTGAATCCTTTATATACGTATATATATGCAGCTGGTCAGTCAGCCTGTTTTTCCGGATCGAATGCCGGATCCGGGATGGCCAGGTCGTAGCTTCTCTGTTCTGGACTGAAGGACGCCAGCACCCACAGATAGGCATTGCGTCCGCCCGGTGCCGCCGCTGTAGGGTGGTAGCCGCAGGGGGCCTGCACCATCGTGCCGGAATGCACTGTGTGCGCCACCAGATCCTCCACTTCCCCGCTCTTCAGATAGCTGATGTGGAACCCAAATCTCGGCAGCGGCATGTCGAAGTAACAGTATACTTCCTCCAGGTCCTTCTCGTGCTGGTGGGGCGGCCAGGACGTCCATGTTCCGTCCCCCGACCAGGTCAGCCCGCAGATCAGCCGGCTTGCTTCATCCCCGGGTGCCAGGGTCATCATGACCTCCCGCTGTCCCGATCCGCTTCCGTGGATCTGGTGGATGTCTCCCACCGGCAGGGTCGCATCGAACTTACGGAACATCGGCTGTCCGATGCCTTCGTATTTCGCACCGGCGATGTAGAAGATGCTGTCTTCTAGCGCCGTGATGGTGACCTTGTCCTGTCCGGGGATGTAGAAGGAATCAAACTTCTCCATCTCCTGGTCCAGGCTTTCATGATCCGAGAGCTTCGCCTTGCCGGCAATGAGCACCGGATGCAGCTCCAGGTCGCCGGATTCCAGGGTGTAACTCTGACCAGCCGGCAGGTTCAGACGGAAGATCTGTGCTTCCTGGCACTCCGCCGTGTCCGGCGTGATGACTTTGTGAAATCCCGGTTCTTCGGAAGACTGGACCTTCCAGCTCTCCAGCCGGGTCTTTGTATCTGTATTGGTATTGGACACTGTATTTCTCCTTGTTTAGTTCCTGATATTTGATTCGTTTTTCAGACTTTTGCATCGAAGTCTGCGATTGCCTGTTTCTTCTGACGGTCTCTTACGAAAACCGCTGTTCACGGACCTGATTTAATCTGAAGGTCAGCTCTGTCTGCCCCGGAACTCGGTCTGGACCCTCCTGAACAGGACGGCCCGGACGGAGGTCTACTTCAGCAAGAAAGTGCTGACCGCCGGGATCAGGACGACCGCCAGGAACACCAGGATATAGCCGATGAAGAACGGGATCTGGCCCTTGACGATTTCTCCCATCTTCAGCTTCGTCACCGAGGCAGCCGAGAAGATGTTCACAGCCACCGGCGGCGTCATTGTGCCAATGACATTCGAGAGACTCACGATCATACCGAAGTGAATCACATCGATGCCCAGACTTGCCGCGATCGGCCACAGGATGGGAACCATCAGCACACAGGTGGCAATGCCTTCCAGGAACGTGCCGAAGATCAGCAGGATGATGGCAATGATGATACAGAAGACCATCGGGCTCAGGTGCATACCCTGGATCCAGTGCACGAGTTCACCGGAAATGCCGGAGTAGGCGAAGATCCAGGAGAAGGCAGTGGATGTGGCGATGATGAACAGGATCATGGCCGAGCCCTTGGCGGAGTCCAGGAAAATGGGAACCAGGTCCTTGATGGAGAGCTCCCGGTAGATGAACATGCCTGCAATGAGGGCCCAGACCACGGCCACCGCCGCGGATTCCGTCGGTGTCAGCAGACCGGAGTAGATGCCGCCCAGGATGATCACAGGCAGCAGGATCGCCGGAATCGCGCCCACGAAGGATTTCCACAGGTCGCTCATGGACAGCTTTTCGCTGGTCTTCGGCCATTTTTCCTTGTTGGCCAGGAAGAGCACCACAGCCATCAGCACGACCATGATCAGGATGCCGATGAACATGCCGGAGGAGAACATATCGCCAATGGAGGCACCGGTGATCGTGGCATAGACCACCATGATGATGCTGGGCGGAATGATGGGGCCCAGGCCGCCGGAC
Source organism: uncultured Faecalibaculum sp. (assembly GCF_910588395.1). GTDB lineage: Bacteria > Bacillota_I > Bacilli_A > Erysipelotrichales > Erysipelotrichaceae > Faecalibaculum. Next base: position 69,071 of record NZ_CAJUPA010000006.1, read on the forward strand.
ACCACCAGCAGGCCGGCTGTCCGGTCCTTGGGATAGCCCATGCGCACCATTTCCGGATACAGCATGGAGCCGATGGCGATGACCGTCGCCGGAGCTGATCCGGACAGGGCCGCGAAGAAGGCACAGGCGAGTACAAGGGCCAGGGCCATGCCCCCGCGGACATTGCCCACGATGCAGTTGGCGAAATTCACCAGACGGCGGGAGATGCCGCCTTTGGTCATGAGATTACCCGCCAGAATAAAGAACGGGATCGCCATGATGGACGTGGATTCCAGACCGCCGAAGATCCCCTGGGCAATGATGCCCACGGTTACCGTGAAGTCGGGGCTGAACACGATGGTGCTCCACACTGCCGCACCGAGTGCAAAGGCAATGGGGACGCCAATCAGGATAAAAAAGGCCATGGACCCGAACAGAAGCAGGGCGGTTGTCATGCGGCGCTCTCCTCTCTTGTATCTGGGGTATCAACGTTGGGATCTTTGAGCCGGACGATCATTTTTATGGTGGTGATGGTCTGCACAAACACGATCATCGCAAAGCTGATCACCAGGGCGGAGTATGGAACCGCCATGGGCAGGCCCATTGCCGAAGAAGTCTGGCCGGTAGCGAGCTGGAGTCCCACCAGCTTGATGGAGGAAATCAGGACGGAGACCGAGAACACCAGAAGGACGATCTTGGCGACGATCATGATGACCTGTCTGGTCCGTCCATAGAACTTGTCGACCACCGCCGTGACGGAAATCTGTGTGCCGTCCCGCAGTCCGACCTCCGTGCCAATCAGAGCCATGAAGATCATGCTGTAGGTGCTGGCTTCATCCAGCCAGGGCATGGAAAGCTTGAAGAAGTTCCGGTTCAGCACCTGGGTGAAGGTGCAGATGACCATGATGGCGAATGCCGCCACCATGATGACGTTTTCCACGGACGTCAGACCGTTGAGCAGTTTTTTCATGATCATTCCTCACTGGGTGCCGGGTGTTCCCTGAGCACTTCATCCACCGCAGCCTGCCATTCGGGATCAAAGGTGAATCCCTTGGCTTTGGCCGCTGCCTGATATTTCTCCTTGAGAACCGATGTATCTATGTCGTGGAACGTCACACCTTTTTTCTTCAGTTCCTCAATGGCTTCCTCGTTGGTCTCCTTCAGGTACTGACGCTGGGCGATGCAGCCTTCCCGGACGCCCTCCTCGAAGGGCTTTCGCAGGTCTTCCGGAATCATGTTCCAGGATTTGTCGGACATCATGACGGGGATATAGGTGAAGGCGTGCTTCGTGAACACGACATCTTTCGTGACTTCGTAGTAGCCGTTGGACAGGCAGTTGCTGACGGCGTTTTCCGCTGCGTCGATGGTTCCCTGCTGCAGGGCTGTGAAGACTTCGTTGTAGGCCATGGCAGTCGGCATGGCACCAAAGGATTCAAAGGCCGCCATGTGATAGGGGTTCTGCATGGTGCGGATCTTGATGCCCGCAAATTCCTCAGGTGTTGTGACGGGCGTGGTGGTGAAGGTATCGCGGAAGCCGGATTCCAGGTAGCCGATGACGTGGACGCCCAGTTTTTCCTCGGCGGCCTTTTCGATTAGCTTGCCGACAGGACCGTCCACTGCTGCGTGTGCCTGTTCCTCGGTTTCCCAGAGATAGGCCTGGTCCAGGATGCTCATTTCCGGGATCCAGTTGGTCAGTACTGAGTTGGCTGCAGAAGCGATGTCCAGGTCACCCTGGGAGCAAAGTTCAACAGAACCGCGTTCATCGCCAAGGGCGCCGCCGGTAACCACGATAATCTTGATTTTTCCGTCTGTGTTGCGTTCGACGTTTTCCGCAATGTCCCTGGCACCTGCATAGACCGGGGAGGTTTCGCCGTCCACAATGCCCATCCGGAAGACCAGGGGCTTGTCAGGATCAGGTTCTGTACTTTTGGCACAGCCGGGGAAAATGGCAGCGGCGAGTGCAAGAGCGGTACATAGAAGGGGGATGCGGGCTTGTCTGAACAATCGCTGTACTCTCATTTCGTTTACCTCCGTTAAAATGGGTTTCTCTGTCAAATTCATCCGATGTATTTGTCGATGACATAATCGCATTCCAGTCAGATTGTGTCCATGTAGACGCTTTCACAAAATTATTGTGGGATTTCTGTGTCATTCCCGAATATATTTATCGGATGTTTCCGGCGGTAAACATAAAATAAAAAACACCCTTTCGGGTGTTTGTCTCAGTCATGCAGCGGGGTTGTCATATCATCACAGATTCCTGACCGCAGGATATGCAAGTGCATGATCATCGCCCGTTTCGCGGCTTCGGGATCGTGTCTTGCCACGGCCTGTGCAACCTGTCTGTGACAGATGACTGTCTGGTCTCTGTACCGGTCTCTGGTCACGTCCACATTGAGGACAACGGAGGATGTGACCAGGGGGACCAGCCGGGAGACCACGAGGTTGCCGGTGCATTCTCCAATAAGTTTGTGGAAGAGTGCATCCTCCTCTCTGTAGGGTTTGTTGGCCTTGATGAGTTTTTCCACGCGGCTGCACTGATCCAAAAGGGCCTGCGCCTGTTCGGGTGTTGCATGGAGGGCGGCTTTACAGGCAATTTCCGGCTCAATCATAAGCCGGACATCCATCATATCCAGTGCCATTTTCTTGCTTTCCGGTTCCAGACTCAGTCCCAGGGGATCTTCCATGATGCCGTTTTTGTCGGACAGGAAGGTGCCGGCTCCCTGTCTGACTTCCAGAATATTGCGGGATGCCAGGCTCTGGACCGCTTCGCGCACGGTGCCCCGCCCCACTTCGAGCAGCTGTGTCAGTTCCTGTTCTGTCGGGAGGCGGTCTCCCGGTTTCATGTCATTGGTTCGTATATAGTCGAGTATTCCTTCGGCGGCACGTTGTGCCAGGGGTATGCGGTTGGCCATGGAACAATCCTCCTGCGGGTCTGCAACTGTCATTATACGGGGAACTGTCTGTCAAGTCAGCCAAATTTGTCCGATGAAAAGCCTGTGGCTGGGATTTGCGGCATGGATGAAGAATGGTCGGATGAATAATGTGAACAGACTGTCCCATTTGACAGGAATCGTCCTATGTATGGATGTAAGTGTCAAATCAAGGACATGTATCTGAAAAGAAAGACCTGGGATACGATATCCATTGCTGATACCGTTTCCCAGGTCTTCATTTCTTCCTGATATATAGATCTGCAGGTATGTCCTCTGAATACGGAGCAACTTCATCCAGGACACTATCCTTCAATCCTTCTGTCGACAGTTTCTCCTGTACCCATTCCAGATACTTCTCCGGATTCAATCCATTGTCCACTGCGCTCTGGAGCACACTAAAGCCCGCTGCAGTAGCCTCTGCTCCCCGCCTGGAGTCCGAAAACAGGAACCCTTTTCGCGCGACAACGAATGGTTTTACCATCCGTTCTGCCTTGTTATTGTCGATCAGAATCTTTCCATCCTCCAGCCACGCCCTCAGGCTCGCTTCCCTGCTCAGACAATATTTCACCGCCTGCCCCACTTTCCCGGATGGAGGGTATTCTTCCTTCATCTTCTTTACATGTAGTCCTGCGTCAATACTTACAAATTTGGTCAGCGCCAGCTGACCAAACGGATTCCGGATACGAAAAAAAAGCCGCCAATGGCAGCCGATGGAATCAATCTTCCGGTCACTCTCTGAAAACCATACACGATATCTCTTCCTGTTTCCTGTCTTCCGCAAAGCTGC